>JALVDI010000218.1 GCA_027009115.1 Polyangiaceae bacterium
TCGGGGCTACCGTGGCGCTCCCCGCCGCCCGCCGAGACCTGCCCCGACCCGCGCTTCTGCGGCGGCCCCTGCGGCCGCTGCCCGGACGGCGAGGACGGGCCCCAGTCCTGCGTCGGCGTCGACGAGGGCCGGGCCTTCGGCGTCTGCTCGTCCCTCTCGTGGTACAGCTGCGAGGACCGCCGCGCCCCGCGGCGAGGCACCGCCTGCCTGAAGCTCGAGCCCCGGGCCGTGGACGAGCTCGGCTGGCGCGTCGACGCCGAGACGTGCCGCGCCTACGCCGAGCGCTACGAGGGCGTCCGCTGCCTCCGCCTCCGCCTGTAGATGCGGCCGGGACGTTGGCCGCTTCCCGAGCCCGGAAACGTGCCGCCGCCCAGGCTGCGCGGCCACGACTCGCCGCCGCCTCGGCGCGGGCATCGGCCGGCGGCGCGCTGCGGGCAGTTCGCCTCAGTATCGACCGTGCCGCTGTCGCGAGGGTGCCCCTGCCGGATGGCGCCGGCGAGGACCCTCGAGGATTCTCTCGAGGCGCCATGCGCGGCGCAGGAACGTGCGCGCGTATGCGGGCGGGCGGGCCACAGCGTCCTCGCGCTGTGCCGGCGCGGTCACGCCTTACGCACGAGCCGCGCGACGAGCTCGACGTGGGGCGTTTGCGGCAGCGTGTCGTAGGCCGTCAGCGTCTCGACCGTGTAGTCGCGTCCGAGGCGCTTCAGGTCGCGGGCGAGGCCTTTGGGACCGCAGGCCATCACGTGCAGCCGCGGCGCGCCGAGGCGCAGCAGCTCGTCGCAGACCGACGGACCCAGACCCTTGCGTGGCGGGTTGGCGACCACCAGCTCGGGCCGCTTGGAGGCAGCGCGGAGGAAGGCCGCGGCGTCACTGGGTGGGACCCCAAGGGAAGCCGCTGACTCCGGGTAGGCCTCGCAGGGGACGACGCGCCCGAAGCTCTGCCGGAGCGCCTCGGTGGTGACGCCCGCGCCGGCGTAGAGGTCGAAGGCGAGCGCACCACGGAGGGGTGCGCCGCCGGCGTCGCTCAGGAGCTCCGCGTAGGCCCGTGTCGCGACCTCGGGGTTGGGTTGGAGGAAGCCAAGGGGACCGGCGGAGACGACGGTGTCGCCGATGGGCACGGCGATCGCGGGCGCGCCACGCAGTGCGGCCGGTGGTGAACCTCGCAGGGCGTTCCCCGAGCCTGCCTGTACGCTCACCGCGACCTGGACATTCGTCCCGAGGGCTTCGGCGAGGCGCCGCGCCGGCGAGGTGTCCTCATCGCCCCAGATCAACGTCGTCAGCACCGTGCGACCGTCGGTCTTCAGCCAGACGTAGCGCAGGCCTTCGGGACGGCGCGGGGACCATGCGCGCACCTTCAACCGCGCCGCGGCGTCTTCGAGGGCGTCGGCGGTTCGTTGGATCGCGGGGTGATCGACGAGGCAAGCGCGCATCGAGGCGACCCGGTGACTGCCCCGGACGTAGCTGCCGAGGCGCAGCCCTTCGCGCGTATGGACGGCGACGCGTTTGCTCGCCCAGCGGTAACCCAGCGAACGTGGCGCGGGCCGCACGCCTGCGACGGGCAGCCCAAGGCGATCGAGCATCCGCCGCTTTTGCTCGCGCTGCGCCTCCTCTCCGAGGGCCATGAGGGGGCACCCGGTGCACTCTCCGTCGCGGCTTTCGTGGCGCGCGCAGGGGGGCTCCCGCCGGTCGGGGTGGAGGGCGCGCCGCTCGAGGACCCGAGCGTGCGCGACGGGGCCGCCCCGCGAGACGTGCTCGACCCGCACGAGGGCGCGCTCGCCGGCGAAGAGGTCGGGCACGCGCAGCTCCCGGCCTTCGAGGGTGGCGACTCCGCGACCCTCGAGGTCGATGGCTGTCGGGGCCACCTCTCGATGTTCCGAGGCGCGCATCGCTTCAGCCCTGGCCCGCTCGTGGAGCCCGCGCAAGGCGGCACAGGGCGCTGTCGCGGTGCGCGGGACGAGCATGGGCTGCTACGCTCCCGCGATGAGTCGACTCGTCCCCTTGGGCACGAAGAAGACGGCGGGTGCGTTCTTGCCCACGACGGTCGAAGAAATGCGCGCCCGCGGCTGGGACGCATTGGACGTGCTGCTCATCAACGGGGATGCCTACGTGGACCATCCGGCTTTCGGCGCCGCGCTCATCGGGCGCTTCCTCGAAGCGCGCGGCTACCGGGTGGGCATGATCAGCCAGCCGCGCTGGGACGACCCGAGCGACGTCGCACGCATGGGCGCACCTCGACTCTTCGTAGGCATCACCGCGGGCAACCTCGACTCGATGCTCAACAAGCTCACGGCGCAAAAAAAGGTTCGCTCGGAGGACTCCTACTCCCCTGGCGGTCGCACGGGGCTGCGCCCCAACCGCGCCAGCATCGTCTATGCGAACCTCTGCCGACGGGCTTTCAAAGGCGTCCCGATCGTCCTCGGAGGCATCGAGGCGTCCCTGCGACGCATCGCCCACTACGACTACTGGAGCGACAGCGTCCGTCGCTCCATCCTCCTCGATGCGAAGGCCGATCTGCTTATCTTCGGGATGGGCGAGCGTCCGGCCTTGGAGGTCGCCGACCGGCTCGCGGCGGGCGAGAGCCTCGACGAGCTGCGCGACGTCCGCGGCACGGCGTTCGTCATGAACGAAGGCTGGGATCGGCTCGAGCGCAGCCGCTACGTCGCGGACGCCAAAGTCCTGGAGCTGCCCTCCTACGAGGAGGTGTCCGCGAGCCGCGAAGCCTTCAGCCGGATGTCGGGGCTCTTCCAGCGCGAGACGAACCCCGGCAACGGGAGGCCGCTCTTGCAGGTCCACGGGCGCCAGGCCGTCTATTTCAACCCTCCCGCCGAGCCACTCTCGACGGAGCTGATGGACGAGCTCTACGACCTGCCGTTTCAGCGGGCGCCGCATCCTTCCTACCGCGAACGCATCCCCGCCTTCGAGACCGTCAAGCACTCCATCGTCACGATGCGCGGGTGCTTCGGCGGGTGCTCGTTCTGCAGCATCACCGAGCACGAAGGGCGCATCATTCAGAGCCGCTCGGCCGAGAGCGTGCTGCGGGAGGTCCGGGCGCTTCGGCGGATGGATGGCTTCCGCGGCGTGCTCACGGACGTCGGCGGGCCCACGGCGAACATGTACCGGATGGCTTGCAAGGACCCACGCATCGAGCGCGCCTGCCGAAAGTTGAGCTGCCTGCATCCGGGGGTGTGCGAGAACCTCGTGACCGATCACGGACCGCTGGTGAAGTTGCTGCGGCGAGTGCGCTCGGAAGAGGGCATCAAGCGCGTCTTCATCGCCTCCGGCGTGCGCTACGACCTCGCCGAAAGGAGCCCGCAGTTCGTCGACGAGCTGGCCCGGCACCACACCGGGGGGCAGCTCTCCGTCGCCCCGGAGCATGTGGACGAGGAGGTCCTCGACAAGATGAAGAAGCCGGGCGCCGAGTCCTACGAGCGCTTCGCCCAGATGTTCGCGTGCGCGTCGGACAAGAGCGGCAAGGAGCAGCACCTCGTGCCCTACTACATCAGCGGTCACCCGGGCTCGACCCTGGCGTCGATGATCCGGCTCGCCCTCTACCTGAAGAAGAAAGGGCTCCGGCCGCGGCAGGTGCAGGACTTCATTCCGACGCCCATGTCGATGGCGACGAGCATGTACTACACGGGCCTCGATCCCTTGACCCAGGAGCCGGTCTACACGGCCAAGAGCTTGCGGGACAAGCGCATGCAAAAGGCGCTACTGCAATACTGGGATGCTTCGCAGCACCACCTGGCCCGTGCGGCGCTGCGCAAAGCCGGTCGTCGCGATCTCATCGGCCGGGGTGAAGGCTGTCTCGTGCCGCCGGCTTCCGGCGAGGGTTCGCTGTCGATCCACGACAAACGCCGCGGCCGAGGCGGCCGGGGGGGTGGCCGGTTCGACCGCAGGGCGAAGGGGATACGGAGGAGTCGTCGAGCCGGAGCCAAGAGCTGATTTTGGCTCCCTGCACACTTGGAGGTCGAATCATGCGCTACTGGACCTTGTCGGTGCTCCTGGCTGCTGCGGCGATCGCGGCATGCGAGAGACCGCAGCCACCACCGCCGCGGGAGGCCCCTTCCATGCTCTCTCGGATTTACGGCACATGGGTGTACGCGGAGGACCCGACCGGAACGCTCCCCACCGAGCCGATCTACACGGGAACACGCGTATACTTTGGCGCGGATGGCGTCTACCGGTTCACGATGGGGCAGATCGTATTGGAAGGCACCTACACCGTCGTCGAGCAGACCGACTTGGTGCACCTTCGAGTAACCCTCGCCCGCGGTGAGGAGATGGACGTCCGCGTCCAGCCGCGCGACGGGGCAATCGTTATCTACGAGGGCAACGGAGATCTGCCCGGGCACTACCACGTGCGAGCCGAGTAGGGCACATCTCAGAACGCCTCGTTGCCGTTCCGCGGTCTACGCAGGTCCTCTGCCGCCATCCTCTCGCCTTGAGAACACTCGGCATTTCCTCGGCTCGTCGCCGCGTTCCCGGCCGCACCCAGTCCGCGGATCGATGGACGAGGGTGGCGGGGACGCGGTGTAGGACGCGGGGTCGGCCCGCAGGTCCTCTCTCGCCGTCGCCTCGGCCCTCACGCTCGTCATGAGACCCACGCACGCTCTGCAGCCGCCACGCACGACTGCGTGTGCCGGCGCGGGCGCGTGCACCCACGCACGCGCTGCAGCAGACGGTGAGCAACGGGGCTCGACGAGGGAGCTGTCCACGCCGGACCGTTGTCCGGAGCGAACGCGGCCCGATAGGTTCCAAACCCGGAGGGGGACCCATGTCTGAGAGAGAGAGGAGCACGCGCGGCGCACCTGGCTCGCGGTCGGGGGTGGGGCCGTGTTGCTCGTCTTGGTGACTGCGGGGTGCGACCTGGACTTCCTCTTCACTCAAGATTTCCTCGCCCGGCTGCATCATACAGGGGCGAGTGCCCGACCCCCGATCATGGACGCGGCATTTCTGTGGGCGGCGAATCGTCAGTCCTCCGGGAGCGCCGGCGGCTCGAAGACGATCGAGTCGCTCGCGGTGTCGACGCGGAAGCGCACCCCTTCGAGACGGCGTCCGGTGGCGAGTTCTTCGAAGGCGAAGCCTGTCAGCGCCGCTTCGGCCTCCGCGCGCGCACCCGGCTCGGTCGAGGTGAGGTTCGCGAGGGCGGCGCGGTGTTCGTCGAAGCTCGGGCCGGGTTGGAAGCGTCCGACCGCCGCGTCACCTTGGAGGCGCGCGCCGCGCACGTAGCCCAGGACCTCCGGGTGGGCGCCCCGAAGACGCACGATGCGCCAGTTCGGCGAGATGGTCGCCCGCGACGGTGGCTCACTCGTAGGGTCGGAGGCCGCGGGCCCAAGCCACCGCTCGCGGTCCCGGGTGACGCGCGCGATGCCCCAGACACACGCGCCGGCGATGGCCCAGCCGATGGGAAGGACCCACAAGGGGACCTGCGCGTCGGGGTCGCCAGCCTCGAGCTTGCCGGCGAGGAGCGCCATGGAGTTGTTGGCGGTGTGGGCGACGATGGGCACCCAGGTCGTCCCCGTCCGCGCGCCGAGCCAGGCCAGGTAGAAGCCGAGGGGCAGCACCCCCGCCACGTGGTGCGGGTCCATGTGGAAGAACGAGAAGGAGAGCGCGGAGACGACGACGGCGCGGCGTCCGAAGCCGAGGGAGCGCTGCACCAGCCCCCGGAAGAAGATCTCCTCGGACAGGCCCGGGCACAAGGCGATGACCGGCCACAGCATCCAGTAGGGGTGGGCCGCGACGACCTGCTCGATCGAATCGAGGGCGCCGAGGCTGGCGTGGGGCGCGACTTCCTTCATCCAGCGGACGAGGGCGTCGGAGGTTGGTCCGAGAGCGAGGATGCCGATGGGGCCGAGGACGAAGGCCGGCCAGGGCCCCGGGCGGAAGCCGAGGGCCTCGCGCACGGACGCCCGGCTGAGCTTCGCCGTCAGCAGCGGGGCGCCGATGAGCGCCGCGGCCGTCGCGAGGACGCTGGACGCGAGGACCGGGTAGCGGGTGATCAGCTCGCTGACGAAGGTCGGATCGGCCAGGCGCTCCGCCGTCAGCTCGTCGGCGTAAAGCGCGAAGGCGACCCCCATGGACACGACCAAGCTTCCAGCGATGGCGCCGACGGCGCCGGCCAACGCTCCGATGGCGGCGGCCCAGCCAGGAATGCGGACGCGAGGTGGGCGAGGGGCCTGTGGATGGATCACGGCGCTGGAGCCTACAGCACATCTCAACAGCGATCGTCGATCGATCCGTAGGTTGGGCGGGAGCGGTGCCAGCCAAGGGAATGCCGAGCATTGTCGAGGGGAGAGGATGGCGGCAGAGGGCGTGCGCAGGCCGCACAGCGGCGAGGAGCGGTTTTGAGATGTGCTTTAGCAGGCCCGCTCCCCCCGCCGCCGGTGCCCTGTGGTAGCCTCCGCGTCGATGCGGTCGGCGCTCCTCGTGGCCCTTGTCTTCGTCGCTTCGGTCCTCCCTGGGGCGGCCGTTGCGCAGGAGGTTGGCCCCGTGCAGGAAGAGCCGGATCCCACGCGCCTCGATGTCGAGCGGCTCCCGCCGGAGGCGATCGAGCTGACGCGGGATCTGTACTCGCACGGCTTTTATCTCGAGACCTACGTGGGCACGCGGACCTTCGTCGGGGGCGTCGGGGATCTCTCCAAGACGGGCGCGTTCACCCACATCGGCCTCGGCTACGAGCTGACCTCCTGGTTGCTCCTCGGTCTCGCGGCTGAGGGCTCGATCCACGCGACGAACGCGCCCTCGCCGCCGAGCCCCACGGTCTTCGAGATCATCGACTTCCTCGCCGAGGTGCGTCTGCAAATCAATGCGAGCGCGCGGGCGGCGTTGTGGCTCGGGGGCGAGTTCGGCGTGGCCTTCGCCACCGGGAACGTGCTCCGAACCTATGGGCTGCAAGACGCCCAGAACGTCGGCATCGTTTATGGTGGGCAGGCCGGCTTCGACTGGCACCTGCGCAACCGGCACCACAGCTTCGGCCTGGTCGGGGGGGCGCGTGTGTTCCCGAACCTTCGAGGGATCGACGGTTCGGTTGCCATCGGCGTGCACGCAGGGCTCTACCTCCGTTACGTCTTCTGAGCGGTCCTGAGTTGGAGTGGACGCAGACCGTTCACTCCGTGGTGACCTCGATGGGGCCGATCTCCATCGCCGGCTGGCCGGGTTGTTCCGGCGGATCCTTGGCGGAGAGCGCCGAGGCGGCCCACAAACCTGCGGCCGCGGCGGCGACCGCGACGGCAACCCCGACGAGGTAGACCCACGGAGCGGGGCCCGTAGGGACCTGGGAGCTGGGGACGCGTCCAGGAGAGGGGAGGGGCGGCGGATGGCTCGTCGATGGGGCGTCGTCGTGGTCCGCGAGGGCGACGGTGTCGTCGAGCGCGTCGATCTGGATGGTGGCGCCGGGGAACCCGGACTCTGCGGAATCGTCGGTCATTGGCCCCCTATGGAGAAGGGTAGCGCGCCCCGATGCGGAGAAGCCAACGCGCTGGTACCCTGGGGACATGCGAACGCTCGGGTGGATGATGGGTGTGCTGCTCTTGGGCGCGTGCGCCGACCAGCAGATCATCGGCGACGACGGTTTCTACGCTTTCGCGCTCACCGAAGACACGCCGGCCGCCTTCGAAGGCGAAGAGGGCGAAGCGTTTTTTGTGGTCGAGGAGCGCGTGGAGCTGCCGATCGCGGCGCCCACCGACGCGGAGCTCGCCGAGCTCTCGGCAGTCACTCCGCCGCCTTTTCCACGCTCGCCCTGGGTCGTCCGGGGCGACTACGCGATCGAGATCGACTACGTGCTGATCAACCTCGACGACGCCCGCCACGACGTGGCCGTCACGCTCAACGGCTTCAACGAGTTCCATGAGTACATGCCGGGCTTCCAGACCGCGGGCGAGGAGCTCGTTCCGGACTTCTCCGGCTGGGAGCGGACCCTTCGCCTCGATCCTTTCGAGCGGAAAACGGGGACGATCCGCGAAGAGGAGATCGACGAGGTCACCGTGGACCTGGCCACCGTCGTCAACGGTGCCGGCAACCCGAACCTCGTCATGCACCCGGACACGCCCATGAGCGACCCGAGGGCGGAACCTTTCATTCCCGAGGTCGTGCCGGCGCTCACCGGGTTCCGGGTCGGACTGCGCGCGGCGGGTGCCGCGAATGTCCTCATCGAGTTCACCGTGCGAGTTCGCGACGTGCGTCACAAGATCGTGCAGGCCGCGCGGGCGTGGGAGCTCCCGGTGCCCATGGTGGTGACGCCTGCGGATCTGGCCCCGCCCGAAGAGGAGCCTTGAGCCGCGCCGTGAGCAGTGGAGCCGTGAGCTGTGAGCTGTCATCTCTGAGCTTTGAGCCGTGAGCTTTGAGCCGTGAGCCACCGTTCGTCCGCGTTCCCTTTGCACCTGGGCGTCGTCCGGCGGGCTTGCTAGCGTAGGTCCATCATGAGGCACTCCTTTGCTGCGTTCGTTTGGGTCTTGTGCGCGAGCTCCGTGTCGGCCCAGGTCATCGTCGAAGAACCCGGGGACCAAGCAGGCGCGGGTCAGACCGCGCCGCCGCCTGCCCAGCCGCAGCAGCCCTATGGAGCGCAACCGCAGCAGCCCTATGGAGCGCAGCCCGCTCCCGCGGTGCAGCCCGCCGCCCCCGAGCGCCTGCTTCGTCAACTCAGCGGCTACCTCTCGGTGCCGATCGTGCTCACCGATGGGACGATCTACGACAGCACGTTGGTCCGTGCCGATGAGGCCAAGGCGGGTTTCGGCATCCACGGACGCTTTGGCTGGGAGCTGGGCCTCCTGGTGCTCGAAGGCGCTGTCGGCTGGAAGATCTTCGCCGTGGACGGGCCGCGCGGCGCCAATCTCAACTTGCAAGATCTCTGGGTCGGTCTCGGGACGCGTTTGCAGTTCCTCAACCGTTCCCGGGTCGTGCCCTTTGCGTCGGCGGCGTTCGTCTTGAACTTCCTCACCGTCGCCTCCGGCACCGCAAGGGCCGACTACGAGTTCAACCCGGGCGCTCAGGTTGCGCTGGGGGTCGCCATCGAGCTCACCCGCAACCTGGGCTTGGAGGCAGCGGTCAGCGGCGACTTCATCTTTCCCATCGGCGATGTCTTGCAGCGCACGCAGGTGGCGCTGCAGCCCTGGGTCGGCGCGACGCTCTACCTTTGAACGAGCTGCGCCGCGAGTGAGCTCACGACCCGTCGTTCGGCTGCGGCGGGTCGCTCCTCCGTCGATGGAACGCGACGCGATCGAGCCACTCGCGGGCCACGTTGCGCAGCCGGGGCCGGTCCAGCGCTGTTTGCCATCGCCCCTCGGAACGCTCCAGATCCCCGGTCGCGAAGAGTGCGATGGCCTCCATCCGCAGCGCCTCGTCCCGGAGCCGGTCCGTCGGGAGCCCCAAGGATTGGGCGAGCTCGATGCGCGGCATGGCCAGGTCGTAGCGGTGCTGCATCAGGAGCTGCCGGGCCTCGAGGTAGGCGCCCAATCCGTCGGGTCGGAAGCGGGCGATCTCTCGGGCCAGATGCACGGCCACGGGGCTGCTGACGCCGTTTCCGTGGGGGCCGACGAGCAGTTCTCGGACGAGGCGTTCGGCGGGGCCACCGTCCGCGATGGCCCGCGCCTTCACTTCGCGGGCTCGGGCCTCGGCGTCTCCCTGGGGCGCGGCGAGGAGCTCTTCGTAGATGCGCCGCGCACGCTCGCGCTCGCCCCGCAGCCAGTAGGCGTCCGCGATTCTCTCGCGGGCGCGGGCGACGAGCGGCGCGGGCAGGCCGTCGAGCTTTGCGAGCGCCGCCAGGGCCTCGTCGAGGCGCCCGCGTCGAGCGAGGGCACCGGGGAGCGTAACGAGGGCGCTTGGCTCCGCGGGCTCGATGGACAAGAGCGCGCGGCAGGTCTCCAGGAGCCGACGGTCGTCTCCGGCGGCGAGATCGGCGCTGAGCTCCCTGCGCAGCCGTGCGAGCGTGTGCGGGCAGGTCGTCTGAAAGACGCTCCCCCGGGCGAAGCGCACGCGGGCGAGCTCTTGGGCCCCCGGGGGCATCGTCACTCCATCGAGGAAGGCATGCCATCGGCGCTCGAGCGCGTCGACCGAGCCCAGGCTGCCGAGGGACCCGCTGCGGTAGACCTCGCGCACCACCGCCGCGCCACGGGTGTCGAGCAGCCAGCGGACGAAGCTGCCGGCGCTCGTGTAGGCTTTCGACGCCGGCAGGCGCAAGAAGCCCAGGCCCATGAACTGATGCACCGGCGGGAGCTCGGAGAGGGACTTCATGGCATGGGCGTACTGGTGGGGGTTCATCCCGTCCCGCTCCGGCCACTCCACGGCCACCGCCACGCCTTCGATCAGGCCCGGGTTCGGCAAGAGGCCACCGGCGCTGCCGGCGACTCGGAAGGGGCCCTCGGCGGCACGCCCCGCGACCACGTGCACGACCTCGTGGGCGAGGACGGGATGGGGCCAGTCGCGCAGCTGAAGGTGCACCTCGTCGCGCCAGGGCTTCGCGATGAAGGTACGGCCGGCGCCCATCCACCGGCGCTTTTCTTCCGCGGAGCGATAGAAGTACGCGTGGAGCGGTCGTTGCTGGTGGACACCGAGCGCCCGCTCCGCGCGCTGGACGCGGAAGTCGCAGTCGTCGATGAGGCGGCGGAGATCCTCCGGCGGGAGCTCCCGCGGTGCGTGGACGACGCAACGTTCGCCACGTGCCTCGATCCCAAGCGCGGCGTCGATCGCGTCGGGGCTCGTGCGGTGGCCGAGTGCGGGGCCCTCCGCGTGCGCGACGAGGCCGCCGGCGGCGAAGAGCAGCCCGAGCACGAAGGGCAGCGGTCGCGGTGAGCGGGGGCCTTCGGGATCGTCGCGCCAAAAGGCGTGCACCAGGCAGAACAAGCACAGGCCCCAGCTCACGGTCACGAGGCGGAAGGTGACGAGCTCCAGCGGGAGGCGCACGTCCTCGTCGTAGAGCGTGCCCGGGAACCAGCCAGCGAAGTGGTCGTAGACGAAGATCGCGGGCGTGCTCCAGAACGTCCACAGTCCCGCCACGTAGGCCGCGATGGGAACGGCTGCCCCGAATGCCGTCGCCATCTTGGGACGGGGGATCCAGGCGCCGGCCACGACCCCGACGAGCGCCGCCAGGAGCGTCCCGAGCCCGGGACCGAGGACCATGAAGGCGGCGCCCTCGGCCGGCGCGCAGTTGCGGACGCGCAGCTGGTCGAGGGCGAGGACGGCCACCGGGAGCGCCCACAGGACGAGGGCTCCGAAGGTGGCGCGAGCGAGCACGGCATTCAGCCGGTTCGTTCCCTGGCGCCGCGCGTCCACGACCATCCGGGCGCCTAGCGCGCCCGCGAGGGGCGGCAGCAGGAGCCCCAGCAGGAGCGCGCTCTCGGGGCCGTGTACGCCGGTCAACCGCGAGGTGCTGAGGCCGACGCCCGCCAGCGTGGCCAGTCCCCAGGCGACGTGCGCATAGCGGAGTCGGGCCAGGCGCTCTCTCACCTCGCCGCCGGCCGCCTCAACTCACCGCCATGCCGCCCTCGTGCTTTTCGAGGACGAGGTCGAGGGCCTCCGGCACCTTCTGCACGAGGTGCACCTCCAGGTCGGCGAGGATTTCTTCGGGCACCTCGGCGAGGTCTGGCTCGTTCTGTTTGGGGAGCACCACGTGCTTGATCCCGGCGCGGTGAGCTGCCAGACACTTCTCTTTGATGCCACCGACTCGGATGACGTTGCCGCGCAGGGTCACCTCGCCGCTCGTCGCGATGTCGTTGCGGACCCGAAGGCGGGTCAGCATGCTCGCGAGGGCCGTGAGGATGGGCAGACCCGCGGCGGCTCCGTCCTTGGGGACCGCGCCGTTGGGCAGGTGCACGTGGACATCGAGCTTGGTGAGGAAGTCCTCGGGCAGCCCGAGCTGGTTTGCCCGCGCCCGCAGGTAGGTGAACGCTGCCGCCACCGACTCCTTCATCACCGGGCCCATCTGCCCCGTGAGGTGCACCTTCCCCGAGCCAGCCATGTGCCGCGCCTCGACGTGGAGAAGCTCGCCTCCCGCGGGGGTCCACGCGAGCCCGGTGGACAGCCCCGCCTGAGGTCGGCGCTCGGCCTGCTCGTGGTGAAAGCGCGGTGGTCCCAGGACGTCCTGAACGAAGCCCGGCGTCCCCACGAGCCGGACGTCCTCCCCATGGGCGAGGCGCACGGCGACGGCGCGGCAGATCGCAGCGATCTTCTGTTCGAGGTTCCGTACGCCGGCCTCGCGGGTGTACCCGTCGACGATCGACTCGAGCGCTGCTCGGGTCAGCTCGAGGCGCTCGGGGGTCAGGCCGTGGTCGGCGAGCTGTCGCGGCACCAAGAACTCTTCGGCGATGGCGAGCTTCTCGTTGCGCGTGTAGCCCGGCAGCTCGATCAGCTCCATGCGGTCGAGCAGGGGTTGGGGGATGGTGTCCTTGCGGTTGGCCGTGGCGATGAACATCACCTGGCTGAGATCGACAGGCACCTCGATGTAGTGGTCGCAGAAGGCGCTGTTCTGCTCTGGATCGAGGACCTCGAGCAAGGCGCTGGCCGGATCGCCGCGCTGGTCGCGTCCGAGCTTGTCTACCTCGTCGAGGAGCATGACGGGGTTGCGGCTGCCGGCCTGCTTGAGGGCTGTGACGACACGGCCGGGGAACGCCCCCACGTAGGTGCGCCGGTGCCCGCGGATCTCCGCCTCGTCGTGCACGCCGCCGAGCGCGACCCGCACGAACTGTCGGCCCGTTGCACGGGCGATGGACCGCGCCAGCGAGGTCTTGCCGACGCCGGGCGGGCCCACGAAGCAGAGGATCGGTCCACGCACGTCGTGGCGCAGCTTTCGTACGGCGATGTACTCGAGGATGCGGCGTTTCGGTTTGTCGAGGCCGTGGTGGTCTTCGTCCAGCACGCGACGGGCCTCGCCGAC
The DNA here is from genome assembly GCA_027009115.1 of Polyangiaceae bacterium. Taxonomy (GTDB): domain Bacteria; phylum Myxococcota_A; class Polyangia; order Polyangiales; family Houyiibacteriaceae; genus JALVDI01. The sequence continues at coordinate 12,866 of JALVDI010000218.1, forward strand.
GTCCAGGCGGTCTGCCGTCTGCTTCGACCAGGGCACCTCGGTCAGCCATTCGACGTAGTTTCGGGCCACGTGGTACTCGGAGCTCGCGGAGTTCATGGAGCTCATCCGCGAAAGCTGCTTGCGCGCCGCTTTCTCCGCCTCCCGCGGCATGTCGGCCCGCGCTACGCGCTCCCGGAGGTTCTCGATCTCGTCTTCGTCTTCTTCGGGCTCGCCCAGCTCGCGGCGGATCGCTCGGAGCTGCTGCCGGAGGAGGTACTCACGTTGCGAGCGCGACATCTCCTCCTGCACCATCGTGGAGATCTCCTTCTTGACGCGGTAGACCTCGCTCTGGCGGCTCACGAGGTCGAGCACCTTGCGGATGCGCTCCCGTACGTCGAGGGTCTCGAGGACGGCTTGCTTGGCGTCGTTCGAGACGGGGAGGTTGCTCGCCACGAGATCTGCCAGCGCGCCGGCTTCTTGGACGTTGTCGA
>JALVDI010000219.1 GCA_027009115.1 Polyangiaceae bacterium
TCTTCGGCGCGCTGCAGCGCGAGAAGCTGGCGATGTCGATCACCCTGGGCATCGCCGTGCTCATCGCAGGCTTCTGCGTCTTCGGCACCCTCACGCTCATGGTCCAGGAGAAGGGCCGCGAGGTGGGCATCCTCTTCGCGATGGGTGCAACCCCCGGCGCCATCGTCGGCATCTTCATGCTCGAAGGGCTGCTCATCGGCCTCTACGGGGCTTCCATCGGCATCGGCCTGGGCTACGTCGCGACCTTTGCCTTCGAGCACTTCGGTATCCGGCTCAACCCAGAGGTCTACTACATCGACCGTCTCCCGGTGCACATCGACCCGACCGAGTTTGCTCTTGTGGGCGTCGCGGCGCTGACCATGTGCGTCGTCGCCACCATCTTTCCTGCGCTCCTCGCGAGCCGAACCCAGCCCGTCGAGGCCATCCGCTACCAATGACTTCCTCCTCCGAAGAGCTCGTCGTCGCCCGCGGCATCCGCAAAGACTTTGTCCAGGAAGAAAAGACCGTCCGCGTGCTCCGGGGCGTCGACCTCACGATCCGCCGCGGCGAGATGGTGTGCGTCGTCGGCCGCAGCGGCGCGGGCAAGAGCACCCTCCTGCACATCCTGGGCACCCTCGATCTGCCCACGGAGGGGAGCATCACCTACGAAGGGCGCGACGTCACCCAGCTATCGAGCAAGGCGCTGGCGGCTTTCCGCAACCGTACGATCGGTTTTGTGTTCCAGTTCCACCACCTGATGCCGGAATTCGATGCTCTCGAGAACGTCATGATGCCCGGGCTCATCCAGGGCAGCGACCGGACCAAGCTTCGGGCTCGCGCGCGCGCGCTCCTCGAAGAGGTCGGCCTCGGCCATCGCCTCGACCACCGCCCCGGCGAGCTGAGTGGCGGCGAGCAGCAACGCGTGGCCCTGGCCCGAGCGCTCGTGATGGAACCCGCGCTGATCCTCGCGGATGAACCGACGGGCAACCTGGACAGCAAGACCTCCGAGGCGATTCACCGACTCTTCTTCCAGCTCAACGAGACGCGCGGCACGACGTTCTTGCTCGTGACCCATAGCGCCGACATGGCGCAGCGGATGCCACGGGTCGTCACCATGAAGGACGGAACGATCGTCGCCGACCAGCGCAAGCCGGAGGGTTTCCGCCCCCTCGACACCCTGGGCCCTACGCCCGACGAGCCCGCTTCAGCAAGCGGTGCCTGCGCCGCCGAGGAAGAGTAGGCCTCCTTGACCCGGATCCCGCCCACGGTTATAGCCGCGCCACCGCCGGTCCGGTAGATGCAGGCTCCCCTACGACTTCTCCTCCTCGCGGCCCTTGTCGCGGCCCCCCTGCGCGCCGCCGCACAAGGCGCCGAAGACGAGCCTTCGGTACAGGGCGGCGACGAGAACGGCGGCGACGAGAACGACGCCGAGAGCGACGCCGACGAGAGCGACGCGGCGGACCCCGAGAGCGCGAGCGACGCCGACGAGAACGACGCGACCGAGGACGAGCCCTACGAGCCCGCCACCGCCGGCCCCCGCACACCTCACACGATCTGCCACGGGCGCATGATCCGCCGCATCCGCGTGGTCGGGTCGCGACGGGTGGAAGCCGACGACATCCGCGCGACCATGCGCCTGCGCCGCGGCCTGCCGTGCACCGACGACGAGGTCGCCCGCGACGCCCACGCCCTGTGGGACATGGGCTACTTCGACGACCTCGCCATCGAGGCGGAGATCGTCGGCAACGAGGTCGAGCTCACGGTACGCGTCCGCGAACGGCCGGCCATCGCCCGTATCGTCCTCGACGGGAACGACGCGATCGACGACGACGATCTCGAAGAGAAGCTCACCCTCCGCGAAGGGAGCATTCTGTCGATCCCCGACATCCGTCGGCAGATCACGAAGCTCCGCGACCACTACGCAAAGGAAGGCTACTTCCTCGCCCGCATCGACTACGAGATCCGTCGCCTGCGCAACGACAACAACGAAGTCGAGGTCCGCTTTCAGATCGTCGAGGGACCCGAAGTGCAGGTGCGTCGCATCCGCTTCGTAGGAAACCACAACGTCCCCGACGACGAGCTCTCCTCGATCATGCAGACGAGCGAGCGAGGGTTCTTCACCTTCATCCAGGACAACGCCCACTACGACGCCGACGCCTTCGAGGAGGACGTCACTCGGCTCCAGGCCTGGTACTACGACAAGGGCTACTTGATGGTGCGCGTCGGGACACCTCGCATCGAGCTCACGCCCGACCGCGAACACATCGACATCACCATTCCCATCACCGAGGGGCCGCGCTTCCGGGTCGGCCGCATCCGCGTCAAGGAGGTGGACGAAGACGGCCGTGAGGTCGAGCCCCTCACCGACGACCTGCGCGAGGAGATCGAGCTCGACGCAGGGGATTGGTTCTCGAGCACACGCATCCGCCTGGGCCTGGACGGCATCACGCGTACCTACCGCGACGAGGGATACGCCCGGGTCGAGGTCAACCCCGAGACCGACCTCGACAGCGACCGCCGCATCGTGAACATCGACATCTCGGTGGTCCGGGGGCCGCCGGTCCGCATCGAGCGCATCAACATCCGCGGCAACACCAAGACCCGCGACCGCGTCATCCGGCGGGAGATGCTCATCAACGAGGGCGATCTCTACGACCAGACGCTCGTCGAGCGCAGCAAGGCGCGCATCAACGCCCTGGGCTACTTCGAGACCGTCAACCTCTCCGAGGAGAGCGGCTCAGAGCCTGACCGGATGATCATCAACATCGAGGTGGCCGAGCGCCCGACGGGCCAGTTCCAGGTCGGCGCCGGCTTCTCGTCTCTCGAACAGTTTCTGCTCACCGCCCAGATCCAGCAGCAGAACCTCTTCGGCAACGGCCAGACCCTCTCGCTGCAGCTGCAGATCTCGGGCATCCGCCAAAACGTGGACGTGAGCTTCTTCGAGCCCTGGCTCTTCGACACGCGCTGGAGCCTCGGGGTCGATTTCTTCAACCGCATCCAGCAGTTCTCCAACTTCAACCAGCGCAGCCTTGGTGCCGGCCTGCGTTTCGGCCACCCCATCGCCGATCCCCGCCTGCGCTTCTCGCTCGGGTATCGGGTCGAACGCGTCACCATCGGCGCCCGGACCGGAGGCTTCTTCCAGGCCAACGGCGGCGGCCAGCTCTTCAACAGCTTCCAGCGGGTGCCCCTCGCCAACCTCTTCCGTGATGGACTGACCAGCTCGCTCCGCCTCTCGCTCAGTTGGGACTCCCGGAACAACCGCCTCTTCCCCAGCGCCGGGTACTACTCGGTGCTCTCCGCCGAAGTGGCCGAGCGCTTCCTCGGCTCCGACCAGGTCTTCACCCGCTACACGGGCTTCTTTCGTTTCTATCGGCAGATCGCGCAGCTCGGGCCCGGGCGGCCGCTGGTGTTCAAGGTCAACACCCAGTTCGGTCTGATCAACTCGCGCCTCCCTCAGGGCGTCCCCTTCTACGAGCGCTTCTTCCTCGGCGGCATCTTCAACGTCCGCGGCTACCCTTTCCGCAGCCTCGGGCCCCGCGCGTCGATCACGCGCTCGACGGACCCCAACGGCGTGCCTCCTCGCGCCGGCGGTGGCGTCCCAGACGGCGTCGCACTCGGCGGCAATCTACAGCTCTTCTACCAGGCGGAGCTCGAGTTCCCGATCCTCCCGCAGGTCGGCATCCGCGGTGTGCTCTTCAGTGACGGGGGCAACGTCTGGAACCTCGAACGCAACCTCTGCCAGGCCCCGGAAACCGCCACGAGCGATCGCAGCACCAGCCCCTGCGGTTTCGATCTGCGCGGGCTCCGCTTCAGCTGGGGGTTCGGCTTCCGATGGTTCTCGCCACTGGGTCCCCTCCGCTTCGAATGGGGCGTCCCCATCGCCCGCCGCAGCTGGGAGCGCAAGATCGACTTCCAGTTCACGATCGGCAACAGCTTCTAGAGCCCGTCTCGCTCATTGAATACTCCGTCCGTCGGCCCCGTCGGACCGGCGGCCCCACCTTTCCCCGCTTGACCTCGTTGGCTCCGACGGCTAACCCCGCCGCGGAACCCGGCTTCAAAGGATTCAGCACGCGATGTCTCTCCAGCGCCATGCCATCACTCTCCTCGCCGCGCTCCTGGTGTCGGCAGTGACGCCGACGCTCTTCGCTCAGACGAAGGTCGCGGTCGTCGATCTTCAACGCGCGCTCAACGAGACCGAGGACGGCCGCCGAGCCAAGGCACGCCTCAAGCGCCTCTTCCGCCGCCGCCAGAAGGCCCTCGACGCCGCGCAAGAGAAGCTCAAGAAAATGAAGGAGGACATCGAGCGTCAGAAGAACGTGCTCAGCCGGGAGGCCCTCGAGTCACGCCTGGAGGAGTACCAGAAGGCCTTCGTCGAGCTGCAGACGACCTACGTCGAATACCAGCGGGAGCTCGCCGAGAAGGAAGCGCAGCTCACCAAGCGCATCCTCGAGCGCATGCAGGAGATCCTCCGGCGCATCGGCCAAGCCGAGGGCTACACGCTCATCGTCGAAGCCAACGAGGGCGGCGTCGTATGGGTTCCATCCAACCTCGACCTCACCGACCAGGTGATCCAGCGCTACAACACCGAGAGCGGTGGGGGCGGAAGCTCCATGGGCATGTCCTCGATGCGCTCGAAGCGCCGCTAGCGCTCCCTGCTTCCTCACGAGGGCCTCGCTCCGGCGGGGCCTTGTTCATTTGCGCGCCCGGGTTACAAAGACCCCGTGTGGCGACTCTCGTTACTCGTGGGGCTGAGCGCGTGGGCGGCCGTCACGCTCGCGGGCGCCGCCGTCGCCTGGGGCCAACCACCCGAAGGGGAGCCGAACGCCGAGGCGCCGCAGGCTCTGAACCTCGCGGCGCTGCTCTCCTTGGCAGAGGCACGCTACCCAGGGCTGCGCGCGCAGGAGGCCCGGATCCGCGCGGCCGAAGCGCGCCTCGATGAAGCCCGGCTGTCGCCCTTCTTCCGAAGCTGGCAGGCCACGGCCGGCATCACCGTCGCCCCGCGCGCCGAAGGAACGATCATCTTCTCGGACCAGGGGCAGCTCCCCTTGGACAACGGCTGGGCGCCCGTGGTGGACCTCGGCATCCAGGGCTTCGTCCCGCTCTACACCTTCGGCAAGCTGCGCAATCTCAAGCGCGCCGCCCGCGCGGGAGTGCGCGCGCAGCGACTGGACCGTGAGCGCCGCCTCGCCCGCCTGCGTTTCGATGTACGCCGCGCGTACTTCGCGCTCCAGCTCGCCCTCGACGTCGAGCAAATGTTCCGCGAGGGTCGCCCAAAGCTGGAGCGCGCCCGCCGGAGGCTCCAGCGCATGCTCGACGACGGCGATCCGAACGCGAACCCGACGCACCGCTACCGCCTCGAGGCTGCGGTAGCGGAGGTGGAGGCCCGGGCAAGTGAGACCACACGGCTGAGGCGCGGCGCGGAGGCGGCGCTCCGGGCCCTCACGGGCGTCGCGGAGCTCGTGGTTCCACCGTGCCCCATGGCGCCCGTGGAGCTCTCGCCGCCGACCCTCGAAGCGCTGCGCGAGCGGGCTCACCGCTCCCGGCCGGAGGTCGGGATGCTGCAGGCCGCGCTGGAAGCGCGCGAGGCCGACCTGGACATCCAACGGGCCGGCTATGCCCCGGACTTCGGCCTCGGTTTCCAAGCCCGCTACAGCTGGGGACCAGGGATGACCGACCAGTCCAACCCATGGATCAGCGACCCAGCCAACCGCCAATCCCTCGGCGGAGGGCTGCTGATGCGCTGGAGCCTCGACTTCGCCGGGACACGCTTCCGGACAGCGCGGGCGCGCGCTCGGCTCGAAGAAACCCGAGCTCAGCTCGACGAAGCGCAGCTGGGGATGGACCTCGAAGTCGCGACCTCCCTCGAAGCACTGCTCGACGCGCAGCGTCGCGAGGCGGCCTGGCGCGAAGGGCGTCAGCAGACCCGCGCCTGGTTCGTCTCGGAGGCGCAAGCCTACGAGATCGCGCTGGACGACACGGACCCCAAGGATCTCATCGACGCCATGAAGGCTTACTTCGAGGCCCGCTTCAATCACCTGCGAGCCATTCAGGCGCTCAACGAGGCCGCCGCCGAGCTCGAACGCGTCACCGGCGAGGAGCTCTTGCCGCCGGACGCCTGGGAGCCGCCTTGCGAATGACGGGACCGCGCGCGACGCGAATATCGCTCGGGCATGAACGTCTGAGGAGCTGGAGGATGCATGATGAACCGCTTGGCCACCCTGCTTTGCGCTACCGCCGCGCTGGGAACCTCGCTCACGGCCGACGCTCAGGCGGACGCCCGCGCTTTCCTCGAACAAAAGCACGCCGCGGTCACCCGTCTAATGGAGCAGCCCCAAAGCCCGACCCGCGATCGGCAGCTGACCCGCATGCTCTCGGAGCTGCTCGACTACCGCGAGCTGTCGCGGCGGGCCCTCGCCGGCGAGTGGGAGGCACGCAGCGAAGCGGAGCGTGACGAATTCGTCTCGCTCCTCGAACAGCTCGTCGAACGTAGCTACCGCCGGAACCTCCGACGTACCCTGCGCTTCGAAGTCGCTTACGAGGCCGCCGAGCCCCGAGGCGAGCAAGAGGTGCTCGTCCGAACGGAGGCGCGATCTCGAACGAACCGCCGCGCGCCACCGGTGAGCATCGACTATCTCTTGCGCCGGGTCGGCCGAAGCTGGCGCGTGGTCGACCTCACGGTCGACGACGGCATGAGCATGGTCGAGAGCTATCGGCGACAGTTCGCGCGCATCATCGCGCGCGAGGGCTGGGAAGGCCTCATCGGACGTATGCGCGCGCGCCTCGAATCCTAAGGCGACCCGCCCGCCCGAGCAGCTCTCCGTGCGCCCCACGACCGAGAGCCCCCTTCACGGCCCATCGCCCCTCGACGATCGTCAAGGTTTCCTCGTGACGCGACAGCACGCAGGGACGCGACCGCGACCGCTCACGGTCGATACAGAGGCCGACGGGACGGTCCGGCGTTGACCGGCTGGGCGTATCCCGCTAGAGACCGCTCGATGAGGCTGTACAGCGGCAAGGTTCCCCAGATCTCCGACGAGCTCGTGCGCGCCTTGACGAGAGACGGGGACATCGAGGTCTCGAGCACCGAGGAGGTCAAGCTCGACTTCGAATCGGTCCTCAAAGAGTTCATTCGCCGCCAGCGGCAGATCACCGACGAAGCCAAGAACCGCATGGAGCGGGGCGGGCTCTCGTACGCGATGCTCGGCAAGATGAAGTCGCAGGTCTGCAAGGAGTGGGGCTTCCCCCCCCACGACGAGGAGCTCCCCTATCTCGTCGATCAGCTACTGACGATGCTCTTCCACAGCAACCACGTCGAGGAGGTCTTCTCGGACGATCCGGTGCTGCGCAAGAAGATCACCTCGGTGCTGCGCAGACACACCGACGTCGAGAGCGAGCTCGACAAGGAAGTGCGCTCGAAGATCAAGAACCTCCAGGAGGGCACCGCGAGCTTCGAGATCGAGTACGAGAAGGTCATGGCGCAGCTCAAGAAGCGCAAACGCCTCGAGTGACGCGGAACCGCGCACCGTAGCCATCCGCCCACACCTCTGCACCTCCCGGGAGCACGCCTGCACGGCCCGTCCCGTCTCGAGAATCTTCAGGACTTCCTCGAGATCCATCCGAGTCAGCGGACCGCTGGCCATGATAGAAACGAGCTGTGCGGAGCATGACCGGCTACGGCTCCGGCGAGGCGACCGCCGTCCTCGGCGGCGTCCCCGTCCGCCTCCGTGCTGCCGCGCGGGCGGTCAATCACCGCTTCATCGACGTACGGGCGCGACTCCCCACGGCGCTCGGCGAGCATCTGCCGGCCGTGGAGGCGCTGGTGCGTGAGCGCGTCGGACGAGGACGGGTGGAGCTGACGATCCTCGCGGACGGGCGCGTCGAAGCCGCGCCGCGCCTCGACTCCGCCGTCGCCCGCGAGGCCTTCGCGCAGCTGCGGGCGCTCCGCGACGAGCTCGCTCCCGATGCGGACGTCCCACTCGGCCTGTTGGCGAGCGTCCCCGGGCTCTTCGTGACCCCCGCACCGACTCCGGATGCCTCGGTCCGGAGCGCGCTTCTCCAGGCCTGCGCGGCCGCCTGCGACGCCTTGGACGCGATGCGCCTCCGCGAGGGGCAAGCCCTCGCCACGGAGCTCGAAGCTCGCCTCGAGTCCATCGCCGCCAGGCTCGGGGAGGTGGCCGGCCGCTGCCCGCACGTGGTGCAAGCTCACCGCGCCAGGTTGCGCGAGCGGATCGAGCGACTGCTGGGCGAACGCGGCGTGCCCGTCGATGAGGGGCGCCTGGAGCACGAGATCGCGCTCTTCGCCGAGCGCACGGACGTCGCCGAGGAGGTCGCCCGCTTGCGGAGCCACTGTGCGCAGTTCCTCGATCTGATGCGCAGTGAGAGCCCAATGCACGGGCGCAAGCTGGACTTCCTGCTCCAGGAGATGGGACGCGAGGTCAATACCCTCGGCGCCAAGACGCCAGAGATCGAGATCACGCGCCTGGTCGTCGAGATGAAAGCGGACCTCGAGCGCATGCGCGAGCAAATCCAGAACGTGCTCTGAGCGCGCCCGCCGTTTTCGCGGTCGGTCGGCCGTGGTAGACCCGAGCGGTGGACGAACCGCTCCTGCTCATCCTCAGCTCCCCCTCCGGCGCCGGCAAGACCACCCTCACCCACCGGCTGCTTCAGAACCCCCAGATGCAGATCACCTTCTCGGTATCGCTGACGACGCGACCGCCGCGACCCAACGAGGTGGACGGGCAGGACTATCACTTCACCGACGCCGAAACCTTCCAGCAGCGCGTCGCCGGCGGAGAGCTCCTGGAGTGGGCGTGCGTGCACGGCAACCTCTACGGGACCGCGCGCAGCGAGATCGATCGCGCCCGGCAGCTCGGAAAGCGGGTCCTGCTCTTCGACGTGGACTACCAGGGGGCCCGCCAGATCCGCGCGGCGATCCCACGGGCCGTCGGTGTGTTCATCCTCCCTCCTTCCCTCGGAGAGCTCCGGCGCCGCCTGGAGAGCCGCGGGACAGAAACCCCCCAGAGCCTCGAGCGACGCTTCGCCAAGGCCAAAGAGGAGATCGAGCACTACTCGCTCTTCGACTACATCGTCGTCAACGACGACCTCCAGCAGGCCCTCGCTGAGCTGACGGGCATCATCCACGCCGAGCTCAGCCGCCGCAGCCGGCGAGCCCTGCGCGCCGAAGCGATGCTCCGTGAGTAGGCCTGCGTGCGAAGCCTTGCCCTGTCCCTGAGCCTCGCCACCGTGACCTCGGTCGCGGCCCAGAACGCCCCTGGCTTCGAGCTCGACGGCCGGCCCGTCTCCGAGCTCGCCCTCGCCGTGGACCTCGACGACGACGACGACGACGGGGTCCCCGACCGCGAGCAGCCCGCGCCCCCCTTCGACGACGTCCGGCGCATCCGGCTGCGGGGGCGGGGTGTCGCGACCCTCACCGCCGAAGGCGCGGTGCGCCTCCTCTCCCCCTCGCGGCTACGACTGCCCGGGACGGTGACACTTCAGGCGACGGGAACGCGCGGCGTGATCGTGGCCCGTGTTGGAGGCGCCACCCACCGGCTGGCAGTGCGGGGCCTGGAGCTGCGCTTCGAGGCCCCCGAGGGCCCCCTGGACCCGACCCGGGATGCCCTGGCCCCCACGCAGCACGTGCCGAACGACCGGGCGCTCCCCCGCGGTCCCCTCGGACGCTGCGACGACCCGCGCTGCTTCCGAGTCGTCGCCCCCGCGTCGAGCGCAGGGAGCACCGCCTGGATCGAGAGCATCGACGCCGCGGGCCAACGCCGAGACCGACGGCCAGTCCTGCTCACCCTCGACGGCGCGCGGGCCGTGGGCCCCTGGATGCGCCTGGTGGTCGACGAGCAAGACGCCGCGGCGCCAGGCACCTCCGGCAGGCTGCTGGTCGTGGGGCTCCGGGACACGGTCCAGGTCCGCCTCGGCCACGCCGCCCAGAGCCTCCGGGTCGGGCGCCCCGGGTGGGAACGCGGGCCCCTCGCCGCGCGGCGTGGCCGGCTGCGCGTACGGATCGTCCGCCACGGGGGCGTCCCGGCGGTTGGTGGCGACGACGCGGCTGCCGTCGCGCTCGGGCGCACGCAGGTGGCCCTCGCCAACGCGATCTGGCTTCAGTGCCTGGTGACCTTCGGCGCCCCGGAGCGCGCCGACGTCGCCGTCGTCGACCCTCCGCCGGACTGGCTGCTGAGCGTCAGCGACGGAGACGGTTTCCTCTCGACCGGTGGCACGATCCGTCTGCGCGCCGAGGGACGGCCGCTCGCGCTCTCCGTGCCGGCCGGCCTCGCGCCGGTCGAAACGGCGCTGCGCATCGCGCGCTCGCTCCAAGCCCTCGGGCTGCGTGCGGAGGTCCGAGTCAACCCTCGCTGGGCCTCTGGCGCCGGTCGAAGCGCCGATGTCCTGGTGCGGCGGGCCGACGGATCGCCGGCGACGCTGGCGCCCGACGGCGACGCCCCGCTGACCACCGACCGCTGGCAACACCTTGACATCGGCCACGTCGATCTGGGCGACGGCCTACGCCCCTTCACCAACGACAGCGCCGCCGCGGGCTCCCTCGAAGAGCGCACGTTGCTGCACCACGTCATCGACGACGACCCGAGCACCATCGATGTGATCGTCGTCAACCGCTTCACCGGCGGCGGACGGCAAGGCGAAGCATTCATCGAGGCCGATCGAGGAGCCTTCCCGAACGTCGTGCTCCTGGACCGCCGGGGCATCGCGCAGCAGCGTTCCGCCTGGACGCAGAGCCACGAGATCGGGCACGTCTTGCTCGACCTCCCCTTCCACCCGGACGAGCTCGGCCCCGACCGCCCCTGGCGGCTGATGGACTCCGACGCGAGCGCTCCCCTCAGCACCGGGCCCAAGCGCCTGAGCCCGAGGGAATGCGCGCGAGCGCGGCACCGCAGCGGTGTGGATGCGACGCCGACGCTGCTGTCGCCCTACCCCCGCGAGCGTCACAGCGACGTGCGATAAGGAGCCGTGGCCAAAAGCAGCAAGAAAAAGACCCGCTACGAGTGCACGGCGTGCGGCGCCCAGCACGCCCAGTGGATGGGGCGCTGCCCAACATGCGGCGAGTGGAACACCCTCGAAGAGCTCCGGCCCGCACCCAGCCGCACCTCGCGCGAACGAACTGGCGGGGCACGCCCCGTCGCCATCGCCGAGGTCCGCTCGGAAGACGCCGCGAGGCTCCCGACGGGCATCGGCGAGCTCGACCGCGCCCTCGGCGGCGGCCCCGTGCGCGGCGGCGTCATCCTCCTTGGGGGCGACCCGGGCATCGGCAAATCGACCCTCCTCATGCAAGCGCTGGCGTCCATGCACGCGCGCGGCGCCGAGGCCCTCTACATCACCGGCGAGGAGTCGGCCTCCCAGGTGGCGATGAGAGCCCGTCGCATCGGCGGGGCGGGGATGGGCGGCGTAAAGATCCTCGCCACCACGGAGCTGGCGGACGCCGAGGAGGCCCTGGACGCGAGCAAGCCTCAGGTGGCCGTGATCGACTCGATCCAGACGCTCCGCGCGTCTGCCACCGCCAGCCCCGGCAGCGTCTCGCAGCTACGCGAGGTCGCCTCGGCCCTCATCGACCTGGCCAAGCGCCACGGCGTCGCCCTCTTCCTCATCGGGCACGTCACCAAGGAGGGCACGATCGCGGGCCCGAAGGTCCTCGAGCACCTCGTCGATACGGTCCTCAGCTTCGAAGGCGACCGCAGCCACGCCTTTCGGGTCGTCCGCGCGACCAAGAACCGCTTCGGCCCCGCCCAGGAGATCGGCGTCTTCGAGATGGATCGGGACGGGCTGCGGGAAGTCCCCGACCCCAGCACGCTCTTCCTCGCCGAGCGGCCCGAGCAGGCCTCGGGTTCGGTCGTCGTGTCGACCGCCGAGGGCAGCCGCCCGCTCCTGGTCGAGCTTCAGGCCCTCGTGGCGCCCTGCCAGTACGGCGCCCCACGACGGGTCGTCAGCGGCCTGGACGCCAACCGCCTCAACATCCTGCTCGCGGTCCTCGATCGCCGCGCGGATCTGCGCGTCCTCGACCGGGACGTCTTCGCGAGCGTGGCAGGCGGTGCGCGGGTGGACGAGCGCGCCGCGGACCTTGCCATCGCGCTGGCCGTGGCGTCGAGCTTCAGCCGCCGCCCGCTCCCCCCACAGCTCGCGGTGTTCGGGGAGCTCGGCCTCGCGGGGGAGCTCCGCGCTGTGCCACGGCCGGGGCCGCGGATCGCCGAGGCGCGGAAGCTCGGCTTCGAGCACGTCCTGCTCCCCGCAGCGAACGCCGACCGGCTCACGCCGAAGGAGCGCGAGGGCGTGACGCTGCTGACGGCGCGAAGCCTCGGCGAAGCCCTCGAACGCGCCTTGAGCTGAGCCGGCCTCGCCGCTCTCAGAAGTTGACGCCCAGGATGAGCCGGAGCGTCTGGGCGTTCTTGGCCTTGAAGCCCGCCGGCGCACCACTGAGGCCCTGGTACGTGGGGTACTTCAGCCCCGCGAAGGGGAAGAACACGCCGTAGTTGAACTGGGCGTAGAAGCCGTCGATGAGCTCCGGGCCGTCCTCGCTGCGGTAGTAGATCGAGAAGTCCAGCTCGAGGCCGAGGTTCGGATCCGCACCATAGGCCTGGGTCTCCTGCGCGGCGCGGCTGTAGATCATGTCGACGCCGACACCCAGAAGCTGACCGAAGGGGTTGCGGATGACGTCGTAGCTGACCCCGGGGCGGAGGTACCAGGCGCCGGCGACCCGCCCCATGATGTTGCGCCAGAAGATGAGGTCGACCCGGTAGTTCGGGTGGAACTGCATGTGGCTGATGGTTCGGTCGTCGGTCTGTTGGGCGAGGAGCCCCTGGCGCGCGCTCAGCCCGTCGATGTCGGCATCGCCCGATGCATAGCCGGTGTAGAGGCGAATCGAGAGCTTGTCCTGCAAGAGCCGATACTCGCCCTCGAAGGCGATGCCAAACTGCCGGATGTCGTAGTTGCTGCGCTCGAAGGCGTCGTTCTCGATGTTCTGGATCTGGCCGGCGATGTAGACCGCCTCCGTTTCCAGCCGCAGGCCGCCCATGCGGAAACGGAGCCAGAGGTCGGGGATGAACGCCTTGGCGTTGCGGCGCACGAAGGCGTCGGCGAAGTCGGCCCGCGCCGGGAAGGCCTGCGACAGCCCCGCGCTGCTCAGGAACTGATTGCGGTAGACGAAGTAGAAGCCCGCATCGAACACCCAGCTCCCGCGCTCGAGCCGCGCCTGCGCCTCCTCCTCATCCAGGCGGTAGGCCGCCGCGAACACGTACTGGCGGATGTCGTCCTTACGCGTCAGGTCGTAGGGCACCCCCCGGAGGTCGTCGAGGAGCTGCGCCTGCAAGCCCT
>JALVDI010000220.1 GCA_027009115.1 Polyangiaceae bacterium
ACGGCGAGACGAGCCGCCCGCCCGGGTACACGCGCCAGCACCCACGCCGTACCAAGCAGAGCCAGCGCATGGGTGAGCTGGTAGTGCGCTGCGGTCTCCCACCACTGAAGCCGCTGCGCCCCGTCGGTGGCGCGCGCCAACCACGGCCGAAGACCGTGAGCGCCGAAGGCGCCGCAGGCCACGGCACAACCTCCATGAGCCGCCGCGAGGAGGACCGACAGACGCTGCATCCCGCGAGCCTGACGCACGGGGCCCAGGTGTGCCAGCGCGCAGGATGCCAGGCAGCGGCCTGGTGTTCACGCCCGCCTACGCCATAATCGAGCCACGATGCAGCTCACGCCCTTCAACCAGCCGCCGCCGGAGCTCCGCAACCAGTACGACGACGACGCCATGCTGCAGAGCTACCTTCGTCGGGTCCTCGGAGACGAGAAGCTCGCCACCATCGAGGAGGAGTTGCGCGAAATGGGCCAGATCGCGGTGCGGATGCACGCCCTCTCGCTCGCGACCCGCCTCGAAGAGCCCGTCTATACGCAGTGGGACCCCTGGGGCGAGCGTGTCGATCGCATCGAGTTGACGCAGGTGTGGAAGGAAGCCGAGCCCATCGCCGCCTCCCGCGGGGTGGTCGCCGCCGCCTACGACTCGCCCCTCGGCGCGCTCGCGCGGGTGCACCAGTTCTCGCTCGCGTACCTGTTTACGCCCTCGGCGGATGTCTACTCCTGCCCGCTCGCCATGACCGACGGAGCGGCTCGGACCCTCTTGCAGTCGGGGAACCAGGAGCTGATCGATCGCGCGGTACCGCACCTGACGAGCCGCGACCCCGCCACCTTCTGGACGAGCGGTCAGTGGATGACCGAGTCGACCGGCGGTTCGGACGTCGGCCGCAGCGAAACCGTCGCCGTGCGCGATGGGGACCAGTGGCGGCTGTATGGGCGCAAGTGGTTCACGTCCGCGGCGACGAGCCAAATGGCGCTGACCCTCGCGCGCCCGGAAGGCAACCCCGCCGGCGGCCGTGGCCTCGCGCTCTTCTACGTCGAGTGCCACGACGCGCAGGGGCGGCTGCGCTCCATTGAGCTCAACCGCCTCAAAGACAAGCTAGGCACACGCAAACTGCCGACCGCCGAGCTCATGCTCCGGGGCACCCCGGCGACGCTCGTCGACGGGACCACTGGCGGCATCCGGAAAATCACGCCGATGCTCAACGTGACGCGCACATGGAACACGATGACCGCGGTCTCGTTCATGCGTCGTGGCATCGCGCTCGCGCGGGACTACGCCGCCAAGCGAGTAGCCTTCGGCGCGCCTCTGCGCGACAAACCCTTGCACGTCGACACCCTTGCCGGGCTCCAGGCGGAGCTCGAAGGCGCGTTCCACCTCGCGTTCTACCTGGCGGAGCTCTTGGGCAAGCAGGAACACGGCTCGATCGACGAAGACGAAGCGCAGCGCCTGAGACTCCTGACGCCGATCGCCAAATTGACCACGGGCAAGCAGGCGGTCGCCGTGTGCAGCGAGGTGCTCGAGGCCTTCGGCGGGGCGGGTTACGTCGAGGACACGGGCCTGCCGGTGCTCTTGCGCGACGCCCAGGTGCTCAGCATCTGGGAGGGCACGACGAACGTCTTGGCCCTCGACACCCTCCGGGCGCTCAGCCGCGAGGCCTCCCTCGACAGCCTTGGCCGCTTCCTGAGGGCCGCGACGGACGTCGCCGACCCGTCCCTGCGCAGCGCCGGCGAGAGCGCGAAGCAAGCCCTCGACGCGGCGGCCCGGTGGCTCGACGACGTCCAGACCGATCCCATCGCGCTCGAGGCCGGTGCGCGCCGCTTCGCCATGACCCTCGGCCGGGCCACGGAGCTGGCGCTGCTGGTCCGGCACGCTCAGTGGGCGCTCGAGGGAGGCGACCGCCGGCCACGCGCCGCAGCCCTGCGCTTCGCCCAGACAGCCATCGATCGGATCGTCCCGAGCCCTGCCGGCGACGCCTACCTGCTCGCCAACGGCGTCCCGGCGACGAGCTGACCGTTCCCGATTTCACGTAGAAGCGAGCCCGGCCAGGCGCTAGGATCCGGCTCACCCGGCCCCCCGATCGACGAAGGACACGATGGCAAGCGATTTCGGTGTGAACCAGGGACTGGTGGAGCAGATGTTCCTGCGCTGGGTGGACAACCCCGGCGCGGTGGACGAGGCCTGGCAGCGCTACTTCGAGCAGCTCGACCCCACCGAGTGGCCGCAGCTCACCTCGGCCGGGAGCATCGCCGCTCCGACGGGCGTGCAGCCCTCGGGCGGCGGCAACGGCGCGGCGCGCGGCAACGGAGCGGCCGCTGAGACCAGGACCCGCTCCCTCTCGGGGCTCTTTCGACTCCCCCCCACGGACGAAGCGCTCCCCACCGTCGCGAGCGCCGAAGTCCAGGGGCGAACCTCCTTCGCACCGAGCGCAGCGGCGATGGCGGCGACCGAGCTGCAGGCGCGGGTCTCGGCCCTCACCAACGCCTACCGCGTGCGGGGCCACCTCTTCGCCGATCTCGACCCCCTCGGTCTCGCCCCCAAGCCGGACACACGGGAGCTCTTCCTGGAACGCTACGGGCTCGACCACGTCGACCCCGAGACGCTCTTCTCCACAGGCGATCTCGCCGGGCCCAAGCAGGCGACGCTCCGCGAGATCATCCAGCGCCTCGAAGAAACCTACACGCGCACCATTGGGGTGGAGTTCACCTTCCTGGAAGACCCTGAAGCGCGCCAGTGGCTTCAGCACACGATGGAAGAGAGCTGCAACCACATCGAGCTCACGCGAGAGGAGCGCCTCCGCATCCTTACGAAGTTGACGGACGCCGAGATCTTCGAGCAGTTCCTTCACACGAAGTTCATCGGCGCCAAGCGCTTCTCCATCGAAGGCGGGGAGAGCGTCATCCCCATGCTCGACCAACTCGTCGAGTACGTCGCCGACCGGAGCGTCGAAGAGATCGTGCTCGGCATGGCGCACCGCGGCCGCCTCAACGTGATGGTCAACATCATGGAGATGAACGTCCGCGACATCTTCGCGGGCTTCGACGACTCCGATCCGGAGCTCCTGCTCGGTGGCGGCGACGTGAAGTACCACCTCGGCTACTCGCTCGACCGAACGACGGCGCACGGGAAGAAGGTGCACATGACGCTCACCTTCAACCCGAGCCACCTGGAGTGGGTGAACCCAGTCGTCGAGGGTCGCGTCCGGTCGAAACAAGACCGCCGTCACGACAACGAACGCAGGCAGGTGCTGCCGCTCCTCATCCATGGCGACGCCGCGTTCGCGGGCCAGGGCATCGTCGCCGAGACGCTGAACCTCAGTGAGCTCGAAGCCTACGGCACGGGCGGCACCATCCACGTCGTGATCAACAACCAGATCGGCTTCACCACTGTCCCGCAGGACTCACGGAGCACTCGCTACGCAACGGACATCACGCGCATGCTCCGCTGCCCGGTCTTCCACGTGAACGGCGACGACACCGAAGCCGTCGTTCACGTCGCCCGCCTGGCCGCAGAGTACCGCCAGCGCTTCGGACGCGACGTGGTCATCGACCTCTGGTGCTATCGAAAGTACGGCCACAACGAGGGCGACGAGCCGCGCTTCACGCAGCCGGTCATGTACTCGGTCATCGACAAGAAGAAGACCCCCCGCGAGATCTACATCGAGCAGCTCGTCGAGCAGGGTGTGATCACTCCGGAGATCGGCGAGGAGATCAAGCGGCGCAGGCTCAAGGATCTCGAAGCGGCCCTCGATGAATCGCGCACCGGCGACTACGCGCTGCTGCCCGTCTCCATGAAAGGCCTGTGGTCGCCGTATCGAGGCGGCCGGGACCGCGACTGCCCGGAGGTCGCCACGAGCGTGCCGCGAGAGACCCTCGATCGGCTCCTCGATCGGATGACGCAGACGCCCGATTGGTTCGAGCCGCATCCCCGCCTCAAACGATTCGTCCTCGACAAGCAGCGCAAGATCCTCGAGACAGGCCAGAACGTCGACTGGGGCACGGCGGAAAACCTCGCCATGGCGACGCTCCTCGACGAAGGCACGCGGGTCCGCCTCACGGGGCAGGACGCACGTCGCGGCACGTTCAGCCACCGCCACGCGGTCATCTACGACGTCCGCACGGGCCGCCGCTACACCCGCCTCGGGCACCTCTCCGAACGCCAAGCCCACCTCGAGATCTACGACAGCCCGCTCAGCGAGGCCGGTGTGCTGGGCTTCGAGTGGGGTTACTCCCTCGACACCCCCGACGCCCTCGTCGGGTGGGAAGCGCAGTTTGGAGACTTCGCGAACGGGGCGCAGGTCATCATCGACCAGTTCATCTCCTCATCCGAGGACAAGTGGCACCGCCTTAGCGGGCTCGTGATGCTGCTCCCGCACGGCTTCGAAGGGATGGGGCCCGAACACTCGAGCGCACGGCTCGAGCGCTTCTTGACGATGTGCGCCGAGGACAACATGCAGATCGTCAACTGCACGACGCCCGCGCAGATCTTTCATGTCCTCCGCCGGCAGGTCGTGCGCCCCTGGCGCAAGCCGCTGGTGGTGATGACTCCCAAGAGCTTGCTGCGGCATCGCAAGGCGGTCTCCACCCTCGACGAGCTCGCCGCCGGCCAATTCCAGCGAGTGATCGACGACACCCTGGTCGACCCCGACCGGATCAAGCGCGTGATCTTGTGCTCGGGGAAGATCTACTACGACCTCCTCGCCGGGCGCGAGTCCCGCCACATCGATGAGATCGCGCTGGTGCGCCTCGAGCAGCTCTACCCTTATCGCCCCGAAGAGATCCAGGCGATCATCGATCGCTACCCGTCGTCCGCGGACATCGTGTGGGTCCAGGAGGAGCCCTGGAACATGGGCGCCTGGTACTACGTGCGGGCGCGGCTGGCGGACCTCCGGCAGGGTCGCCCGTTCCGCTGCATCGCGCGCCCGGAGAGCGCCAGCCCCGCGACGGGCTCGAAGGCCTCCCATCTTCTGGAGCAAGAGCGCCTCGTGGACGAGGCGCTCTCCCTCTGAGCTTCTGCGAGACCTTCGGCGATGCTCAAGCCTTGACCGCGATCTTGCGGGCGCCGTTCTTCGGCTCCCTCTTCGGCAGCGTGATCGTCAGTGTGCCGTCGGCGACCTTGGCCTCGATCCCCTCGGCGTCGACGTTCTCCGGCAAGGTGAAGCTCCGGGAGAAACTGCCGAACGCGCGCTCGACGCGGCGGTAGCCCTCCTTCTGATCTTCCCTCGCGAGCTTCCGCTCACCGGAGATGGTGAGCAGGTTCTTCTCGATGTTGACGTCGATCTCCTCGGGCTTCATCCCGGGCACGTCGACATCGAGGCGGAAGGCTTTGTCGTCCTCGTGGATGTCGACGGCAGGCAGGAACGCGGGCTGGCGCGCTTCCCCGGCCTGGCGGGTGAAAAGTTCGTCCTGGAGCCTCTGCATCTCTCGAAATGGATCCCATCGGGTCAACATGGCGTACCTCTCCTTCCTGGCGGACCCCTGCGGGGCCGCTTCGGGTTGATGCGGGCGACGCTTGGCGCAGCGCCTGCGGGTTCTCGGGGCGGGGGAGGCCCCCCCGGGCCGTCACGACCGCAAGCTAAACACGGCCGCTGGCGTGTCAACGGACGCGTGAGAAGCGTCATGGGCGCAGCGGGGGCCGCAGCCAGACCGTGATTTGACCGCCTTTGGGGAAGCGGCGAGACTGCCGCGGGATGGGTGCGGCGGACGCGGACGCTGAATCAACGTCGCCCGAGCCGCGTCCACCCACCGCAGAGAGCTTGGACTGGGGGCCATCGGCCGCCCCCGACTGGGAGGACAGATGAACGCGCAGAAGAACTTCGCCGGCATTCTCACAGCGGCCATGGTCGCCTCGGGATGCGTCGTGGAGGTCCAATTCGAGCCTATCGGCGGTGATGTGATCGTCGCCGGAAGCTGGACGATCAACGGGGTCGCCGCCGATGCGACGACTTGCGACGCCGCCGGCATCTCGACGGTGCAGCTCTTCGTCTGCGACGCCGTGGACGGCAACTGCTACAGCAGCTCGCAGTTCACGGCCCCTTGCAGCCAAGGCAGCTTCAACTCCGGACCTCTCCTCGTGCCGGGCACCTACGCGCTCCAGTGGGCCGCCTACGACAGCGCCGGCCTCGAGGTCAACCGAAGCGACTGGAACACGGTCACCGCGGCCTCCGGCGACACCATCGACACCTCCGCGGACTTCGCCGTCGCAGTCCCCAGTGAGGTCACCCTCAGCGCGAGCTGGAGCATCAACGGGGTCGCGGCCGACACGGCGAGCTGCACCAACGCCGGCGTCCAGACCGTCCGCTTCACCGCCTTCGAAGACGCCGCCGGCACCACGGCCTTCCGTAGCTGGGATATCCCCTGCGCCAACGGATTGATCGACAGCCGCACCAACGCCAGCGATCCCACGCTCCCGGCGGGTACGTTCTACACCTACTGGGAAGCACTCGACGCGACCGGGGAGGTGCTGGCGACCTTCGGAGGACCGGACCTGCTGGACACCTCGGCGAGCACCCACGCAAACCTGCTGGACCCGGACTTCACCATCGTCCTCGTCAACACCCTCGACGTCACGCTCCTGTACGAGAGCGACGTCGACGGCTCCTTCGGCGACTGCACGGCCTCGAACGTCGACGGGGCCTTCAACTACGTGCTGCGTTCCTCCGGCGGCGCGACGATCGCGATGGACTTCGGCGGGACGTGCGCCAACGGGCTCACCTTCGAGGACATCGCGTCGGACACCTATGTGCTCGAAGTGGACGCCGACGGGACGCGTTCCGCCGGTACCGTGAAGTGGGGCGCAACCTGCAGCGGCCTGGTGGTCGAAGCGGGGCTCGAAGAGTACGATTGTCAGCTCACGTTGATGTGAGCCGACGCTGGCTCGTCGGACCCTACCGACGCCCGAACGCCCCCAAGGCACAGCCTCTCGACGGAGGCGGCCTCGGGGGCGTTTCGCGTCCTCGCCTGCAACGCATTCTCCGGACGGCCCGCGCGGAGCGCCAGCTCACGCCTTGGCGTAGATGTCCATGATCTCCGCCAACAGCGCGGCCCCCTCCTCCGGGCTGCGCTGGAACGCGTTGCGACCCACGATGCTCCCGTTGCCCCCGCCCGCTGCGATGGCGCGGATCTCGTCGAGCACGGCCTGACGCCCCTTCGCCGCCCCACCGGAGAAGATCACGATGCGCTTGCCCTCGAAGCAGCACTGCACCACGTGACGGATTCGCTCTTCGAGGGTGGCGTGGGCGATGCCTTCGTAGTGCGGCTTGGCCGCTTCCTGCCAGATCACGTCGGTCGGAGGCTTGACCTTCACGATGTGCGCGCCGAGCTGACAGGCGATGTGCGCGCTGTAGGCGATGACATCGAGCGCCGTCTCCGCCTCCTTCGGCATCTGGCCGCGGGCGTACGCCCAGACGATGGTCGGCAAGCCGACGGAACGCGCCTCGCGGATGAGATCGCGCAGGTCCTGATACATGCGATTGCGGTACGTGCTGCCTGGGTAGATCGTGTAGCCGATCGCTGAACAGCCCAAGCGGAGCGCGTCCTGCACGCTGGAGGTGAGCGCCGAGCAAGGACTGTCGGGCCCACCGAGGGTGTCGCTGTTGTTCACCTTGAGGATCAGCGGGAGGCGGCCGGCGTAGTCCCGCGCGATGGCCTCGATGAAGCCCAGCGGCGCCGCGTAGCCTGCGCACCCGGTCTCCAGGGCGAGCTGCGCGTGGTAGCGCGGGTCGTAGCCGGCCGGATTGGGCGCGAAGCTCCGGGCGGGCCCGTGCTCGAAGCCCTGGTCGACGGGAAGGATCACCATCTTCCCCGTCCCGCCGAGCCTGCCGTGCTCCAGCAAGCGGCGAAGGTTTGCCACGACGCCGGGGCTCTCGCCGGCGTAGTTTGCGAGGATCTTCTCGACAGCCTCGGTCATGACGCTCTCCTTCCCCCTCGGGGGTGACTGGCGGTCCCTATACACCTAGAGACCAGGCCGTTCCAAGCCAGCCTGCGCCAGCGCCTCCAATCGGCCTGCACATGCCCCGCCCCGTCTGAAGCGCTCCCCGTACCGGCACAAGACCTTCGGCAAGCCCGTCAACGTCTCGGCGATGGAGAACTGCCCAGCCGTCTCAACTCTAAAGCACATCTCAACAGCGATCGTCGATCGAGCCGTGGATTGGGCGGGACCGCCGGCAGAGGACGTGCGCAGGCCGCACAGCGGCGGCGAGGGGTGTTGAGATGGCTTCTAGCCGCGGCCGGCCTGCCGCCGCCGCAGCTCGGCGAGGATCCCTCCCCGCAGCACGACTCCCGACTCGGCAAGGGCCCGACTCCAGCCACAGGCGCAACGCCAGAGCTTGGTCCGCACGGTGCCGGTCTCGAAGCACTCCGCGGCGACCTCTGCGCCGCAACGAGGGCAAGAGCGGCACTCGCCGTCCGCAGCAGGCGTCTCGGGTTTCACCGTGGGTCCGGGTGTCGTCATGGGCGAGGTTCGCGAACTCTCTCTCCAAGGCCGAGTTCAGAGTTGCTGGGGCGGAGGAGGAGGGATTCGAACCCCCGGGCCCCTCTTGGGGACCTGCGGTTTTCAAGACCGCTGCCTTCGACCGCTCGGCCACTCCTCCTCAGTGGCCGCGACGATAGCACAGTCCGCCTTCTCCGACATCCGCCCCTGCGCGCAGCGCGCTCAGCGCCACAAGCGAGGTCTCATGCGCGGAAACAGACGCTCACCGCACCGCGCGCCGGATCGTGCGGGTGCGAAGCTTTCCGTAGCACCGCGCTGCGCGGCCGGGGGGCGCCATGCTAGGTTGACAGCCATGCGGCTCGATCTCCTCACGGCGCTCGTCTTGGCGGGGGCGTGTGCCCAAGGCGGGGGAGGAGGCCCGCCGCCTGGGCGCCGGGATGCCGGAGGCGCCGATGCGCCCGTCGAGGACTGCGTGCCTGCCTGCATCGCGCCCCAGACCTGTGTGGGGGGCCGCTGCGTTGCACCGGGCACCGACGTCGATATGGA
This sequence comes from Polyangiaceae bacterium, assembly GCA_027009115.1. GTDB lineage: Bacteria > Myxococcota_A > Polyangia > Polyangiales > Houyiibacteriaceae > JALVDI01. The sequence goes on from JALVDI010000220.1 coordinate 8,971, forward strand.
CGGGATCGACGCGACGACGGACTGCGACGACACGGATCCGACCGTCGGGACCGTCGCCGAGCGCGCATGCAGCTCGGCGTGCGGCGCCGGGGTCGTGCGCTGCGCCAACGGCCGCTGGGACGAGTGCACCGCGCCGACCTCTTGCGACTGCAACGAGGGCGATCCACCGCGAACGATCCCCTGCGAGCGCTGCGGCACCCAGCGCCAGATCTGCGTCGGAGGCCGCTGGGTCGACGACGGCGTCTGCATGAGCGGCGAGTGCTCCCCCGGCCAGACGCGTAGCGGCGGCACCTGCGGCATGTGCGGCACCCTCTCGCAGACCTGCCAAATGGACTGCACCTGGGGCGGCGACCGCTGCGATGGAGAAGGCGCCTGCATGCCGGGGAGCTTCGACATGGACATGCAGCCTTGCGGCGGGTGCGGCGAAGGCGTGCAGACGCGGACGCGGAGTTGCAGCGCGAGCTGCACCTGGGGCGAGTGGGGCGCCTGGAGCGCCTGCACCGGCGGCGGCACCACCGAGTGCACCGCGGGAGAGACGGCGACGGAGTCTCGTGCCTGCGGCAACTGCGGCCTCGGAACGCAGACGCGGACCCGCACCTGCAGCACGGCCTGCGTGTGGAACCCATGGGGCGCCTGGAGCGCCTGCACCGGCGGCGGCACCTGCGCCCCCGGCGAGACGCGCCCCTGCGCCAACGGGGACTCCTGCGGCGCAGAGGTGTGCTCCGACTCGTGCACCTGGGGCGGCGGCTGCGTGCCCAACAGCGCCATCGGCTCCGAGTGCCTGCGTATCGCCCCCGGGCAGACGACGGAGGGGACGAACTTCCAGTGTTGCACCGCCCCCGGTGGCGTCTCCGGTTGGCAGTTCTGCCTGTCGAGCTGCCGCTGGGCCCCTTGCGAAGCACACTCCTGCTAACTACGAGTCCGCCCCAATATCTCTGCCCGCGGCCGGGAGCACGCCCTGCGCGGGGTCGCGCTCAAGACTCCTCGAAGTTTCCTCACCCGGCCACGTGACGCGGGGCCAGCCAACGTCCGGCGCGCCGCCCTAAGGACGGAGGCAGCGGACGCCCTCGTAGCGGTCGGCGTAGGTACGGCATGTCTCGGCGTCGACGCCGGCCGAGGTTGTGCACGGCGCGGGGCTCGAGCTTCAGGCAGGGCGGTGCCTCACCGAGGGGCGCGGCGGTTCTCGCAGGTGGACCACGAGTGGGACGAGCAGACGCCGAAGGGCCGGCGCTCGTCGACGCCGACACAGGATCCCGCACTCACCGTCCGGGCAGCGACCGCAGGGGCCGCCACAAGAGCGCGGGTCGGGTCGCGGCGGGCTGTCGGGGCCCGGCCAGGCTGTGCGGGCGGCTTGGTTCCTCTTCGGACGCCCGCGGGCCCTGCCGGGTGCACTGCGCCGCGGGGCGCGCCTTCCCCGAGGCAGGCACGCCGATGCCGTTCCCTTCCGAGCGCCCTGCGTCTACGATGCAGACCCTCGGGAATTCCCCATCGAGGAGGACCGCATGCCTGACACGATCCCCGCTCGCCTCTTCCACCAAGCCGACATCCGCCCCGACGCGCCGGCCTACTATGTTCGGGAAGGCGGCGTGTGGAAAGCGACGAGTTGGAGCCAGTACGCCGCGCAAGTCAGCCGGGCGGGCCGAGCGCTCATCGCCCTCGGCCTCGAGCCGGGACAGACGACGACGATCCTCGGGTTCAACCGGCCCGAGTGGTGCATCCTCGACCTGGCGACGATGGCCGCCGGCGGCGCCCCAGCGGGCATCTACACTACGTGCTCGCCGGAAGAGGTGCAGTACATCGTCAACCACTCCGAGAGCCCGATCTGTCTCGTCGAGAACGAAGACCAGTGGAAGAAGATCCTCGCCAAGAAGGGCGAGCACCCCAAGCTCCGGCATGTCATCACCATGGCGGGCACCGGGCCCATCGACGACGACCTCGTCATGACCTGGGAGGAGTTCCTCGCGAAGGGCGATGAGGTCGACGAGGCGGCGCTGCGTGAGCGCATGGACGCCCTCGAGCCCGACGGCCTCGCGACGCTCATTTACACCTCGGGCACCACCGGCCCGCCCAAGGCCGTGATGCTCTCGCACCGCAACCTGGCATGGACCGCGGGCGTCGCCATCGAGGTCGTCGGCGCCGGCCCGTGCGACTGCTCGCTCTCGTACCTCCCGCTCTCGCACATCGCCGAGCAGATGTTCTCGATGCACGTACCGATCACCGCCGGCGGCTCGATCTACTTCGCGGAGTCCATCGACAAGGTCCCCGACAACCTCAAGGAGGTTCAGCCGACCGTGTTCTTCGGGGTGCCGCGGATCTGGGAGAAGTTCCAGGCGGGCATCGCGGGCAAGCTCAAGGAGGCCACGGGCCTGAAGGCGGCCCTCGTCCGCTGGGCCCGCAAGGTCGGCCTGGCGGCGATGAAGGAGCGGGAGGCGGGGCGCCCGGTCACGGGCATGCTCGCGCTTCAACATCGTCTGGCGGACAAGCTCATCTACTCGAAGCTCAAGCCCGCCGTCGGGCTCGGGCGCGCGCGTGTGTGCGTCTCCGGCGCCGCGCCCATCGCCGCGGAGGTGCTCGAGTTCTTCGCCGGCTTCGACGTCCTCGTGCTCGAGGTCTACGGCCAGTCCGAAGACACGGGCCCCACGAGCTTCAACCGGCCCGACCACTTCCGCTTCGGGACCGTCGGACCGCCGGTCCCCGGCGTCGAAGTCAAGATCGCCGACGACGACGAGATCCTCGTGAAGGGGCCGAACGTCTTCCTCGGCTACTTCAAAGACGAGGCCGCGACCGCCGAGACCCTCGACGAGGACGGGTATCTGCACAGCGGCGACCTCGGCACCTTTGACGGCGACTTCCTCAAGATCACCGGCCGCAAGAAGGACATCATCATCACCGCCGGGGGCAAGAACATCGCTCCCAGGAACATCGAAGCGGCGCTGAAGAACCATGAGCTCATCAACGAGGCGGTGGTCATCGGCGACCGGCGGAAGTTCCTCTCGGCGCTGATCACGATCGACCCGGAGGCGGGCAAGGCTTGGGCCGAAGCGAATGGCGAAGACCCAAGCCGCCTGCACGAGAGCGCCCAGTTGAAAAGCGAGCTGCAGGCGTACATCGACGAGATGAACCAGCAGTTCGCTCGGGTCGAGCAGATCAAGAAGTTCACGATCCTGCCGCGCAACTTCAGCGTCGAGGAAGGCGAGCTCACACCGACGCTGAAGGTGAAGCGGCGGATCGTCAACGAGCACTTCGCCGACGAGATCGAGGCCATGTACGCATGACGCGAGGACGGCGAGACGCTGGCGTGGCCCTCGCCGTCCTCGCCGCCCTCGGCGCTCTCCTCCCTCGGGGGGCGCTCGCGCAGGACACGGCCGTTCAACTCTCCTCCCTCGGCGCTCAGCCCGTGCCATGGTGGCAGCGCCTGCTGTCCTTGGGCGGCCTCGCCGGAATCGTGGGCCTCTCGTGGCTCCTGTCCTCCAAGCGGCGCGCCTTCCCGACGCGGGTCGTCGCCTGGGGCATCGGGCTGCAGCTCGTCTTCGGGCTCCTCGTCCTCAAGACGCAGCTCGGTCAAGAGCTCTTCGCGATGCTCAACGAGGGCGTCGTGGGCCTGCTACGCATGACCGAGGAAGGATCGCGATTCGTCTTCGGCGAGTACCTCGACATGAAGTTCAGTTTCGCGCTGAACGTGCTGCCGACGATCCTCTTCTTCTCGTCGCTGATGGCGGTGCTCTACCACCTTGGCGTCATGCAGCGCATCGTCAACGGCCTCGCGTGGCTCATGCAACGCACGATGGGCACCAGCGGCTCCGAGACTCTGAGCGCGGCGGCCAACATCTTCGTCGGGCAGACCGAAGCGCCTCTCGTAGTGAGGCCCTACGTGAGCACGATGACTCTCTCGGAGCTCAACGCCGTCATGGTGGGAGGCTTCGCGACGGTCGCCGGCGGGGTCCTTGCAGCCTACGTCGGGATGTTGCGCGAGCGCTTCCCCGACATCGCCGGCCACCTCATCGCCGCGAGCGTCATGAGCGCGCCCGCGGCGCTGGTCGTCGCGAAGGTGATGCAGCCCGAGACGGACGCCTCGAAGACCCGCGGCTTCGTCCGCTTCAAGGTCGAACGCGTCGACGCGAACCTCATCGACGCCGCCGCCCGCGGCGCGACCGAGGGCCTCCAACTCGCGCTCAACGTGGGCGCGATGCTGCTGGTGTTCCTTGCCCTCGTCGCGCTGATCAACTTCTTGCTCGGGCTCCCCGTCGATGCGTGGAATATGCTTTTCGAGACCGACTACGAACCTTGGTCCCTCCAGCGAATCCTCGGCCTCGTCTTCGCCCCGGTGGCCGCGTTGATGGGGGTGCCCTTGGAAGACTGCGGCCAGGTGGGGACGCTCCTTGGCGAGAAGATCGTCCTCAACGAGTTCGTCGCCTACGCCCACCTCGGAGACGATCTCGCGTCGGGCGCGTCGACCCTGCACCACCGCAGCGTGGTCATTGCGACCTATGCGTTGTGCGGCTTCGCGAACTTCGGTTCGATCGGGATCCAGCTCGGAGGCATCGGCGCCATCGCCCCCGAGAGGCGGGGCGATCTCGCGCGCCTGGGCCTGCGGGCGATGATCGGGGGCACCCTCGCCGCCTGCATGACCGGCACCGTCGCAGGACTCCTCGTGTGACGGCTCACCGAGACGCCCGGCCGTCGCGGATCGGCGGAGAACGAAGAGGCGTCCGCATGGAAAAGGAAGCGCAAAGTCGCCCACCGGCACTCTGCTCGCAGAGCGCGGGCGTCAACCGCCGGCCGGCCGGGAGCGACGGACCGACGAGGGCGAATGGGGAGGCACGCGAGGCTTGGGCCGCCCGAAGAGCCACCCCTGACCGTAGTGGACCCCGCAGTCGACCACGACACGTCGCTCGTCTTCGGTCTCGACGCCCTCGGCCACGACCTTGGCGCCGAGGTCTTCGCACATGCCGACGAGGTGCCGCACCACGATCTGTCGCCGCCGATCCTGGGGCAGACCGGCAACCAACGACTTGTCGAGCTTCACGACGGACGGCTCGAGATCCACGATGCGGACCATGTTGCTGTAGCCGGCCCCGAAATCGTCGACGACGAGGCGAGCCCCCGTGCGGTCACCGATCTCGCGCAGCGCACTCCGGCAGAGCTCGAAGTGCTCCATCGCCGAGGCCTCGGTGATCTCCAGGTAGATCTCGCCGTCGTAACTGTTCATGGGATCGTCGGGACGGACGACCCATCGGCTGACGAGCTCGGCCGGGTGGATGTTCAGGAAGAGCCGGTGGCCGCGACCGGCATCGGTGGCGAGCAAACGGATCGCCCGCCCGAGGCGTCCCATGCATCCCTGCGCCACGGCACTCTGGAGGAAGCTCTCGGGCGAGCCTTCGTGCCAGCGCGCCAAGACCTCGTAGGCGAAGACCTCGTCCCGGCGGAGGCAGACGATCGGCTGGAAGACGGCGGTCAGATGCAGCGCGACCTGGTGCTCGAAGCGAAGACCGCAGCTCTTCGTCCATCGGATGGGGTGCTCGGAGAGCGGTGCTGGTCGAGGGCACATGCCCGGAATCAATGCACGGCTCGTTCCACCGACCACAACCGACAATGGTGGGGCGAAGGACGAAGCTCGCGTCGCCGCAGACGCGCGCCTCGTGGCATCTGCCGCCGCGGCGCGGTCGAATCGTCCTCAGCAACGACCCAGGGCCGAGCACGCGGCAAGCAGGCGCTCCCGGACCTGCGGCTCCAAGCTCGCGAGGCCAGACGCTCGCCCGACCGCCAGCGCCTCCTCCACCGACTTGCCCTGTACGTAGAAGGCGCGGAGCGCCATCAAGGCACCGACCCGGTTGCTGCTCCCGCAGTGCAAGAGCACATCGCCTTCGGCCGCGAGGGCCTCGGCCAGGGCCGCGTCGAGCTGCCGCGCCTTCTCCTCGGTCAGATCCTCGGCACCGTGGACGGGGATGCGCACGAAGCGCACGCCCTCGGTCATGAGCGCGTCGGCCTCCCAAGCCTGACCGGGTTCGTCGTCCGCCCTCAAGGAGATCACCGTCCGGACGCCCCCGGCGCGCGCCGCATCGAGCTGAGCCGGCGTGGGCTGCCCGGCAGTGATCAGCCGGGGCTGGGGGCGGGCGCCGTTTCGGATCCCAAAGGTTTCGGCAGATCCATCGGACGCCGTGGTCGCACCGCCAGCACTCGTCGTGCCGGCACCGCAGGCGATCGTGCCGATCGCCAGAGCACAGATCATGGCTCGCATGCGCTCCCTGATGCCCGGCTTCGCGAGGGATTGCAAGGGCGGCGAAGGCCCGCCAGCCCCAGGCGACGCAGGTAGACGGAACTGGGTTATAAGCGAGCGCCATGCGGTTCTTGCATCCCGAGCGCGACCAGAGCCTCGAGCTCGCCCTCGAAGACGTCTTCCTCGTCCCCGACTACTTCGACGGAGTCTCACGCCTCGAGGTCGACCTCCGCCCGGACGACTTCGCAGGGAGCTCCCAACCGATCGTCTCGGCGAACATGAACGCCGTCACCGGCAAGCGCATGGCCGAGACCATGGCGCGCTACGGGGGCCTCGGCGTCCTGCCGCAAGACATGCACCTGCAGACCGTGGAGCGCATCGTCGCGCACATTCGCGGCGCTCACCCACGCTTCGACACTGCGCTCACGGTGCGCCCCTCGGCGACGATCCGCGACGTGTTGGGCATCGTCCGCAAGCGCGCTCACGACATGGTGGTCGTCCTCGACGACGAGCGGCGTCCGGTGGGGATCGTGACCTCCTCGGACCTGCGCGACCGCGATCAGTACACCCCGGTCCACCGGGTCATGTCGACGCAGATGGTGCTGCTCTCCTCCGAGAGCCGCAACGACGAGGCCTACCGGACCATGCACGAGGCCCGAGTCCGAGCGGCCCCGGTCGTGGCCGAGGATGGCTCCCTCGTCGGCATCCTCGGGCGCGAGGACGCGGTCCGTCACGAGCTGCTCAGCCCAAGCCTCGACGACGACGGGCACCTGATGGTCGCCGCGGCCATCGGCATCTCCCGCTCGAGCGCAGAGCGGGCGCGCGCGCTGGTGGAGATGGGGGTCCGGTGCATCGTCGTGGACACCGCCCACGGGCATCAGCGACGGATGCTGGAAGCGCTCGTGGAAGTACGCGAAGCGGTCGGCGGTCGAGCGACCCTCGTCGCAGGCAACGTCTGCACGAGCGCGGGCACCGCAGCGCTCATCGAGGCGGGCGCCGACATCGTGAAGGTCAACGTGGGGCCTGGCGCGATGTGCACGACCCGCATGAAGACCGCGGTCGGTCGCCCGAGCTTCACGTCGGTACTGCACTGCGCCGCGACAGCGCACCGGCTCGGCCGCAAGGTCTGGGCGGACGGGGGCGTCAAGCACCCCCGGGACGTGGCCCTCTACCTCGCTGCCGGGGCCTCGCGGGTGATGGTCGGCACGGCGCTGGCGGGCACCTACGAGAGCCCCGGGGACATGAAGACCGATCGCGACGGGCGCCTCTACAAAGAGAACTACGGCATGGCGTCCGCGCGAGCGGTCAGCATCCGCACCGAAGGGGAGGACCCGTTCACGCGCGCCAAGAAGGCGTTCTTCCGGGAGGGCATCAGCACCAGCCGCATCTACCTTCGGCCCGGCTTCGAGAGCGTGGGAGCCGTCGTCCTCGACATGATCACCGGCGTTCAAAGCGCCATGACCTACGTCGGGGCTACGGACCTTCCGAGCTTCCGCCGCGATGCCGTCGTCGGTGTGCAGACGCCACACGGCTATGGCGAGGGCACGCCTCACGGCCGCGTGCGTGAGTAAGACCCACCGCCAGCAAGCTTATCGTGGAACGTCGGAGGGCCAACGCACGGGGTGCCGCTGAGGGCAGGGAAACTTCCCCACGACGCGGGGCTCGCCGCCCTCCACTTCGAGGAGCCGGTCGGCGGGCATCCGGAGGCTGACCACGCAGCCACACGCCAGCGTCACCGTGGCGTCGATGGCGCCCGGTGCGCACGGTTCCCAGCGATGGAGCGTGAGGGCCGGGTGGGAACTCATGCGTAGCGATCGTTTCGCCAGGGGTGCGCGGTGTTCGAGTAACCGCGTTGCTCCCAGAACCCTTTGCGGTCTTCGGTCAGCAGCTCGATCTTCCGGACCCACTTCGCCCCCTTCCAGGCATAGAGCTGGGGCGTGATCATGCGGACGGGGCCTCCGTGTTCGGCCGGGAGGGGCTCGCCGTAGACGGTGTGGGCGAGGAGCACGTCGGGCTTCATTGCCTCGACGAGGGGGACGTTGGTCGTGTAGCCGTCGTAACCGTGAACGAAGACATGACGGGCCTCGTCCCGCACGCCCACGTGAGCCATGAGCTCGGCGAATCGCACCCCACGCCACTCCATGTCCATCTTCGACCAGGTGGTGACGCAGTGGAAATCGCTCACGTCGTCGGTCTGCTCAAGGCCCAGCAATTCGTCCCAGCCCAGCACACAGGGACGGTCGCACGCACCCACGACCTCGAGGCGCCACTCGGTGCGAGGGACGGCGGGCTTCACCCCGAGGTCCAACACCGGCCAGCCCTTCGCGACGACCTGACCGATAGGGAGCTTCGGCATGCCGTGACGGTTGAGCGGACCTGTCCCAAGCGGTGCGGGGTCGCTTCGCCCCGGAGTCGCCTCCATCTCGGCCTTGAAGCGCTCCCGAAGCCGCATCCGGGCTCGTACGATCCGCTCGCGTTTGGCGTCCGACATGCTCGCCTCAGCATAGCCGAAAGCCCGAATCAACGAATGGCGCCGGCGCGCCAGAGCTTGGCGAAAACCGACGGTGCCGCCAAGAACGGGTGCTGCTTCTGCCAGTCCGTCGCGTCGATCCGAACCCCGCTGTGCCGCTCGATCTTCCACAGGAGGTAATCGACTCCGCCATCGAAGGTCAGCACCCCTTTGGAGATCCGAAGACCCGACAGAACCTTGCCCCAAGCGCGACGTGCCGCCCATCTGCGCGCGGCCTGCTGGCGCTCGGCAGCGGAGAGGCGCGGATGGAAGACCTCCCCTCGACGATCGAAGGCGAGGCCCGCAGCTTCCCAGGCCAGGGGCAAGAGCGCGGCGTAGCGTTCCGGGTCGGCATCGACGATCTGCGCGGGACGATCGGGCCGCTCGGGCCGCAGCTCGACCGAGTACGTCGCGGCGAAAAGCGCCGTCCAGTAGTCACGGGCCGTCCCCGTTTCGGGACCGAGCAACGCCGCCCACCGCGCGGCCGTCATCACCGCCTCGACCACCCCATCGACGGTGGCCTCGACGTCGGCGTCCTTCGGCGCGTCCACGAGCCGCGCGGGCTGACAGAACCGCGCCCAGACCGAGGGACTCCAGGCGTCGAAGCGACAGCTGGCCCGGAATTGGTCCAGGGTGAGCGCGGCCCCCTTTCCACGAAGACGCTCGCCGCCTCGCTCCGTCTCCCAGTAGAAGATGTTGGGGGGGATCAAGGCGTTGAGACCAGCGAGCATCGCCGACCCGTTGAACTGCCGGTGGCCCCGCGTGAGGAGATAGAGGTCCATCACGCCCTCGGGGCTGTCGGCGCGCAAGCAGGAGCCATAAAAGAGGATCGGGCCGAGGGAGCCGCCGTAGAGCTCTCGCACATGGTCCGCGAGCTGCACCGCGGCCGAGAGGATGGGCTGGCGCAGCTCGGCCCGGGTCCTGGCCGTCAAACGCGCGCGCGCCTCCGCACCCTCGCTCCGGCCTTGGGCGGTCGCGACCCGGCTCACGGCGTGACGAAGGTCATCGGCGCGTCCGCCACCACCCGCAGCGGGTACCCTGGCAACGGCTCGAAGACCTCGCCGTCGATGACGACCTTGCTCTCGAGCTCCAGGTCGAGCACTCGCGCGGCGCCGGCATTCCAACCGCGGCCCGCCAGCCAGGGCTTGCCGATCGCCAGCGCCCCGATCGCCCGCGCGACCCCACGAGCGGGTGCCGCGACGTCGAGGTAGCGGAGCTCGTCGGGCTGCGCCGGCGCGTAAAAGGGATCGCGACCGAGCACGAAGCCCGAGCGGAGGGTGGTTGCCAAGAAGAGCGCGCGCCGGGCGTCGGCGCCCAAGAGGTCCGGGTTCCCATCGGCCCGGAGACGCATCGGCTGACCGGAACGAAGGCCGTCGGGATCCCCCTGCAAGAGCACCCGCTTGAGGACCGTCGCGAAGGTCATCGCGACCGCGCGGGCGTGGCTCGCGCCGGTGGCGAAGACCTCGCCTTGAGCCAGCTCCGTGGCGTACACGAACGTCGCCGCGCCGAAGAGCATCCCGCGCACGTCACGGCGGATCGCCCCGTCGCTGTCGATCAGTCGGTTGGCGCGCATCACGGGCCGGTGGACCTCCCGCAGCGTCCCGTTCTTCGCCCCGGCGAGGATGCGCGCCAGCTCGTCCTCGCGCCCCTGGGCGCCGACGTCACCGGCGATGAGATCGGTGCGGCCCGAAGCGATGATTGCGACCGCCGGCAAAGGTGCGTCACCGTACGCCTGCGGCAGCGCCGTCAACACGTCGCGCACGGTCCCATCGCCGCCGCTGACCGCGACGATGCCGACCTCCTGGCGCGCGAACTCCGCGAGCGCTTCGGTGAGTTCCTCGCGGGTTTGGGGCACCAAGCAGGGGACGTTCAAGGCTCGGAGCGGCGCTCGGCCGATGTTCGCCGTCGCCCGCGGGTTGTAGATCAATCCCGTCCGGACGTGGCGCGTCCTGCGCCCATCGGAGCGACGGCCGGGGATACGGCGCACACCCGTGGAGAGACCGGCCATGGGGAGGGCTACAGCTTTGACAGTGCTCATCGATTCATCCCGGGAGAAGGGGCGGCAGGGCGGGGCAGTACGAGGGCCGCTGCGCAGAGGTCGAACAGTGAGTGCGTTTCACTCCTGTGTTGCACCCGTTTCACACCTGCTGTGAAAGCGAACCACACGTCGTCGGATCGCGCAGGTTTTCGGTGGAGCTCAACCATTCGGGGGTCCCACAAAGCAGAGGTCGTGCCACGGTGCTCCCTCGTACGGGCAGGGGGCGCAGGACGGACGCCGCCCGCTCCTCGGCGTTACCGCGGAGCCGCCCCGTGGCCAGCCCAGTCGCCAGGATCCGGGGGAGCGCTGCCGGACGCTGTAGCCACCTGGCGCACCCCCTGCTACACGGCTGGGCCCATGAGTGCTCCCTACACGGCGTTGGTCCTGGCGGGCAGTCGCGGACCCGTGGACCCGGTCGCCTCCCACCTGGGCATCTCCCACAAAGCGCTCGCCGAGATCGAGGGCAAGGCGATGATCGAGCACGTCCTGGGGGCCGTCGCGAAAGCTCCGGTCGTCGGAGACATCGTCGTGGTCATCGAGCGGCCCGAGGCTCTGGAGCCGCTCCCCACGGTCCGCGCGCTCATGGACGAAGGGCGGCTGAAAATCGCGCCGGCGAAGCCCTCGCCCAGCCAGAGCGTGACCGCCGCGCTCGACGAATTCGACCCCTACCCTGCGTTGCTGACGACCGCTGACCACCCGCTGCTGACCCCCGCGATGATCGAGGAGTTCGTCGCGTGCATCCCCAGCGAGGTGGACGTCGCGGCGCTCGTCGCGACCCAACAGGTCATCGAGGCCGAGTACCCCCAGACGAAGCGCACCTACCTGCGCTTCGCGGATCGCGCCGTGAGCGGCTGCAACCTCTTCGCGCTGCCGACGCGGCGCGGGCGGCAGGCCGTCTCCTTCTGGCGGCGCCTCGAACGGGACCGCAAGAAGCCGTGGAAGATGGCCTGGTCCCTCGGACCGAGGACGCTGCTGCGTTTTGGGCTCGGACGCCTGACGATGGCCAAGGCCGCCGAGGCCGTCGGCCACCAGGCGGGAGTCCGGGCCGCCATCGTGGAGTCGAGCTTCGCCACCGCCGCGATCGACGTGGACAAGCCCTCCGATCTCCGACTGGTCCGCGAGATCATGGCCTCCCGCACGACTCCATGACCGCCGTGCTCAGGCGTCGGGCGTCGTCGCCTCGCCGGAGGGCTTTGCGGCCGGCCACCAGACGACGAGCCCGTAGGCGAGCACCGAGATGACGTAGTTGCGGATGCGGCGCACGAGGCCGACGGTCACGCCGGCGGCGACGCCGAGCCCGATGAGCTCGAAGACAAAAGCGTGGCCTCCCTCAGAGGCACCGAGCGCTCCGGGGATGAAGAAGAAGGTGGTGCTCACGAGCATCCCCGCGGCCGCGGTGAAGTAAGCGGCGCTCCACGAGATCGACTCACCCAGGAGCGCGACGCAGAGCCAAACGTCGGCGGCGCGGAGCACGCGCGCGAGGGTATGGACGGCCAGGGACGCCAAGAAGCGCGCCCGACGACGCGCCCAGAACGCGCTGGTGAGCTCGTCGATGCGAGCGAGCTTCGCCTCGATCTTGGCGCCGAGGGGCAAGCGTAGGGTCGCAGCGAGGCGCCCCAGCTTGGCCAACAGGTCGCCTTTGGATTGGCGCCAGATCACCCAGCTCAGCAGCCCCACCCAGGGCACGAGGAGCGCGACCACACCCGCCAAGACCTCGGGGTGGTCCGCGAGGAGAAAAGCTCCGACGACGGTGCCCGAGGTCATGAACAGGAGGCTGCCGACGAAGAAGATGGTCTTGTCCACGAGTACGACGCCGGTCGCCCGAGGACCGCCGAGCTCGCGAGCGAGGAGCACCGCCTTGACCGGCTCTCCACCCACATTGCCGAAGGGCATCAGCGCGTTGAGGGACTCCCCGGCGGTGCGGATGAGCATGACCTTCCACCAGGGAACCCCCTCGTGGGGCTCGAGCAGCAGCCACATGCCCGTCGCCGCGAGGCTCCGCCACAGCAAGCTCAGGGCGACGAGCCAACCGAAACCCCAGCCGATACGCCCGAGGTTGCGCGCGATGGTGTCGGGGCCGGCGCTGTAGACGAAGCCGCCCAAGAGCGCCAAGCCCAGCAAGAGCAGGAGCGCGCGGACGAGCCACCGGCGCCAGCGGCGAGGCGCGGCGGAGGGCTGGGCGGGGGACGACGCCACCGAGGGAAGCTAGCCCCGAACACACCGGAGGCCAGTCGAGGCACCGCCCAGGCGCTCCCTGGAGGTCGGGGACGTGACCCTGCTCACGAGGTCCGGGCCCGCGGATGCTGGCTCGGGCGCGATCGGGTACATTGCGGGCGCCGACATGCGCTGCACACCTCTTGCTTTCGCCCTCTTCGCCGCCGTGGCCCTCACCGCCTGCGGCCGCTCCACCTTGCCGGTCGACCTCCGCGACGGGGGCGCCGCCGACGGGAGCCGCGACGCCAGCCGCGATGCCACACCGCCTCCGGACGGCGACACGGAGTTCTGCGGCGACGGGGTGTGCGACGACACCTCGGAAACCTGCGAGAGCTGCCCCAGCGACTGCGGTCGCTGCCCGGACGAGTGCGGCGACGGGCTGTGCTCGATGGCCGAAGATTGCGGCAGCTGCCCCGAGGACTGCGGCTTCTGCCGCGACTGTGGCGACGGCGTGTGCGACGACGCCTCGGGCGAGAGCTGCGCGACGTGCCCACGGGACTGCGGCGACTGCCCGGGCTGCGGCGACGGAACCTGCAGCAGCGACGAGAACTGCGCGAGCTGTCCCGACGACTGCGGGAGCTGTCGGACCTGCGGCGACGGGGAGTGCGTGGCGCCCGAGACGTGTACGTCGTGCCCGGGGGACTGCGGCTTCTGCGAGACCTGCGGCGATGGAACGTGCAGCGACAGCGAGAGCTGCTCGTCGTGCCCCACGGACTGCGGGGTCTGTGAGACCTGCGGCAACGGCCGCTGCGGAAGCGGCGAGAACTGCGCGAGCTGCCCCGACGACTGCGGGCTCTGCGAGACCTGCGGCGACGGAACCTGTGCTCCGACCGAGAGCTGTTTTAGCTGTCCCCGAGACTGCGGCCGCTGCGAAACCTGCGGTGACGGAACGTGCAGCGACAGCGAGACCTGCAGCACTTGCCCCGAGGATTGTGGCCTCTGCGAAACCTGCGGCAACGGCCGCTGTGCGGCGAGCGAAGACTGCTCGACCTGCCCCATCGACTGCGGCCTGTGCGAGACCTGCGGCGACCGGCGCTGCAGCGACACCGAGACGTGTGCGTCCTGCCCGGGCGACTGCGGCGCCTGCCCGACCTGCGGCGACGGCTTCTGCCGAGCCTCCGACGGAGAGGACTGCCTCACCTGCGCGGCGGACTGCGACCCCTGCCCCGCGTGCGGCGACGGCGAGTGCACACCGGGCATCGAGAACTGCTCGACCTGTCCCACCGACTGCGGGGTGTGCCCCGGCTGTGGCGACGGTCGCTGCCGCCGACCGGAAGACTGCGCGAGCTGTCCGATGGACTGCGGCGTGTGCAGCGTATGCGGCAACGGCGTATGCGAAGCCGATGAGTTCGAAACCTGCGTGAACTGCGCGGCGGACTGCGGCAGCTGCCCCGGCGTCACCTGCATCGAGGTGGTGACCTGCACCTTTGGGTGCTTCGAGTTCGGCGGCGGCGGGATCCCCGACTTCTCGTTCACCTGCATCACCGACTGCGTGGCGCGCGCGTGCGCCGACGTTCGCTTCTTCGTCGACGAGGTGGTCAACTGCGCCGTCAACCAGCTGGTCACCTGCGGCGACCTCGCCTGCATCCAGCGGGAGTGCCGCGAAGAGATCGCCGCCTGCATCGGCGCTCCCCGCTGCCCCCCGGGCGGCTGAACGCGTCGCGCCTCGGGGGGCCCTGCACGCGACCCTGCGAAGCCGCTCTATCCCCCAGCGCTCCTGCGAGCCCCTCGTGTGGAGTGAGTCTCCGGACTTATAGACCAAACGGTCCACAAAACCCTTGACGGGCCTCGGGGGGCCGAGTAGAACAGTTATGGACCGATTGGTCCATAATGCTTGGAGCCTTCATGATCGACCCCTCTGCGATCCCTCCCCTGAGCAACGCCGTCGTGCGCGAGCTCGAGCCAGCCCTCCTCCGCTACGCGCGGCAGCGTGTCCGCGACGAGGAGCTGGCGCAGGACCTGGTGCAGGAGACGTGGCTGGCCGCCTCCAAGGGCATCGCGTCCTTCGCGGGGCGCTCATCGCTCAAGACGTGGCTCGTCAGCATCCTCCGCCGGAAGATCGTGGATCATCACCGGCGCAGGCGGCCCACCACGAGCTTCGAAGAGCACCACGCGCCCCCCATCGAGCAGGTTCGAGAGACCCTGGACGATCGGGCCGCAGTGGCCCTCGTCGGCCAAGCCCTCCCGCACCTGCCGCGCCGCGAACGGGAGGCGGTCGAGCTGATCGACCTGGGT
Organism: Polyangiaceae bacterium; assembly: GCA_027009115.1. GTDB lineage: Bacteria > Myxococcota_A > Polyangia > Polyangiales > Houyiibacteriaceae > JALVDI01. The sequence continues at coordinate 24,184 of JALVDI010000220.1, forward strand.
GGCGCTCCGCGCGACGAGGCCGCCGAGCGGATGGGCGTCACCCGTGGGGCGCTCCGCGTCATGCTGCACCGAGGTCGCGCACGGCTGCGCCGTCACCTCGAGGCGGCCGATCTCGCCTTTGGAAGCTGAAGCAACGCCGTCGCCCACCTCCACGTTGGAGGTGCCGCCCGAGTGCACTAAGGTCCGCGGCCCATGGCTCTCGACCCTACGTTCGTCGCCGACTGCCCTTACGGACCCGGAGGCCTCCTCATCGACGAGGTGCTCGAAGTGGACCCGGACGCGAGCCGTGTGGTCGCGCGCATGCCGACGCACGCCGAGCTGCCGCTGACCCGCGAGCAGCGCGTGCATCCGGTGCGCCATCCGCGGCACGTGAGCGGCGGGCTGATGGTCCACATGACCGGCATGCTCGGCTTCGTGCACGCTTACTACATTCTGGGCTTGCGCCACGCCGAAGGCTGGATCGGCTACGGCGGCCGCATCTATCGCGCCCGCTACCTGGCGCTGGCGCCGCCCGGCGAGCCTCTCATCCTCGAAGGGCGCGCGACGAAGGTGCGGCGCGGCGCCAAGAAGATCTTCGCCAAGTACGAGTTCCTCTTCCGGCAGGGCGACACGACGGTCTACGACAGCGAGCAGGCCGCCATCTGGCTCAAGGTCGACGAAGGATGATCCACCACGAGAGCTTCGAGGTCCGCACCGCGGGGCGGGGCACCGTCGAAATCACAGCCCCAGTCCACCGGGTCGTCGCCGCCTCTGGCGTCGTCACGGGCCTCGCGACGATCTTCGTCCACCACACCAGCGCCTCGCTGACGATCAACGAGAACGCCGACCCGGACGTGCAGCGCGACCTCGACGCCTTCTTCGCGCGCCTCGTGCCCGACGGCGATGCCTTGTTCCAACACACCGCCGAGGGCCCCGACGACATGCCCTCGCATGTACGCAGCGCCTTGACCCAGACCTCCCTCAGCGTCCCCGTCGCGAGCGGGCGATGCGACCTCGGCACCTGGCAGGGGATCTTCCTGTGGGAGCACCGACTGCGCCCGCACCGGCGCCGGGTCACCGTCACCGTCCTCGGCTGAGCCGCGCCAAGCTACGCGGGGTTGCTGGGACCGCGGGGGTAGAGGTCGGCGACGAACGCTCCGTAGCCGTTGTAGACCTGGGTAGGGACGCGCGCGCCGGTGTCGATTCGTCGTTCGCTCGCCTGGGACCAGCGAGGGTGCGGCGTATGGGGGTCGACGTTCGCATAGAAGCCATACTCGCGCGGCTGCAGGCGGTTCCAGAAGGTCGGTGGCCGCTCGGCGACGAGCTCGATCCGGACCAGGCTCTTGAGGCTCTTGAAACCGTACTTCCACGGCACCACCAAGCGCAGCGGCGCGCCGTGTTGGGGCGGCAGCGGGTGACCGTAGATCCCCGTCGCGAGCAAACTCAGCTCGTTCGTCGCCTCGTCGAGGCGCAACCCCTCGAAGTAGGGCCAGGGATACCAGGGCTGCGACGCGACGCCCGGAAGCTCGGGGTCGTGGATGCTGACGAAGCGCACGTAACGGGCGGCGCGCGTCGGCTGCACTTCCTCCAGCAGCGCCCTGAGCGGGAACCCGGTCCAAGGGACGACCATGGCCCAGGCCTCCACGCAGCGGAAGCGGTAGACGCGCTCCTCGAGGGGCATTCGCCGCACGAGCTCGTCGACGTCGAAGGTGCGCGGCCGATGTACGAGGCCCGTGACCTCGACCTGCCAGGGGCGCGTACGCATGCCCGCCGCCAGCTCGTGCACTCGCTCCTTGTCCGTGGTGAACTCGTAGAAGTTGTTGTAGCGGCCGGCGATGGCCTCCGGGGTGATCGCCCGATCCACCCGGTAGCGGCGGGACCGCGGCGCCGGGTAACGCCCCGGAAGCTCCGAAGGCGGCGGGGTCGCGGCAGCACGCGCCGAGGCCGCCGGACGGTCGGGACCGCAGCCGAGCAGCAGCGCGCCGGCACCATAGCCGAGGGCCGCCAACAGCTCGCGCCGCCGGAGGAACACGCCCTCGGGGGTGACGCTCTGCTCGGGGATCTCCCAGCCGGCCCGAGAGAGGGCTCGGACCCTGACCACGCTTCGACGACGACCCATCGCTGTCCTTTCCTCGACGCCTTCCTCCAACAACGGTAGATCGATTCTTCGGTGCCCGCCTTCCTCTCGCTCTCGTGCCTCGCGCTGTGCTTCGGGCTGCTCCGGGCCTGCGGCGTCGAGTCGCTGACGTCCGCTCAGACCGGGGAGCAGACGGAGGCTGGCGAACGCACTCGACCTCCGCCGGTAGCAGAACCCGAAGAACCAGAGACGGACGTAGAGCCGGAGCCCGCCCCTCCCTTGCGCCGGCGACCGCCCCGGATCCACAGCCGCCTGTCGCCGAGCACCGTGGCGCACCTGCGCGCCATCGCGGCGACCGCGGACTTGCGCGACGACGTCTTCGCGAAGATGGGCGGATCGAGCATCGAAAGCTTCGCCTACCTGCACTGCTTCGCCAGCGACCGGCACCTCGACCTCGGTGGACGCGAGGAGCTGCGCCCGACGATCGAGTTCTTCCGAGGCGGCCGTGCCGACCGGCGCCACAATCCCTTTCGAAGACGAAGCCTCGCGGCCCACAAAGGATGGTCGCTGCGCCACGGATTGACCGGACGACCGACGCGCATCGTCCGGGAGTTGCGCGCGACCCGTGCCCGCTACGCGCTGCTGCTCTTTGGGGGCAACGACGTCCAGGCACGCAACCCGAGGCGCTTCGGCACGCAGCTCGAAAAGACCGTCGAGACCCTGGTCCACCGCGGGGTCGTTCCGGTGCTCGGCTCCACCTCGCCGCGCGGCGACGACCCGGCGATGGACCTCTGGGCGCGCCGCTACAACCGCATCAGCCGCGGCATCGCCCGCGCCTGGGACCTGCCCTACATCAACTTCTACCTGGCTCTCGAAGCCCTCCCTCGTCACGGGCTCGCTCGGGACGGCGTCCACTCGAACGTGCTGCTCGACGGGGGGCGCGGGCGCCCCTGCGTGTTCACCGAAGAGGGTCTTCAGCGCGGCATGAACGTGCGCAACCTGCGGACCCTCGAGTCGCTGCACCGCCTTCGCTCGGTCCTGGGCGGGCAGGCGGCGCCGGACCCGGAACCGGAGAGACCGACCGGTGAGGGGACCGCGGCCTCGCCCCTGCACGTGGCGAGCGCCCCCTTCGCGGAGCGTCGGGGTGCGGCCGATCTGTCCGCCTCCCTCGATGGCTACAGCTGCGAAGGCTCGGCATCCGCCGACGGCCCGGAGCGCGTCTACCGGGTCCTCCTCGGGGAGCCGACCACCCTCTGGCTCTCGACGCTGGCGCGCCGCGGAACCGCCCGCGTCTATGTGCTGGGCGCCGAGCTGGACCCCGCGAGTTGCGTCGCTTCCGGCGAAGAGCTCGAGATCGAACTCGGGCCCGGCGTGCACCACATCGTTGCCGAGCTTCAACCCGAGGGCGACGGCGCGTCGCTCACCTTCATGCTCGACTACCCGGTGCAGCCGCCGCCTTAGCAGCCCCTCTCCGTACTGCCGGGCGTCCGACGCACCAAGAGGACTTGGGGCGGCTGTCGGGTCAGGTGCCGAGGTGCGATGCGATCGGGCGCCCCTGCGCTCGGACCCAATGCGCCTGCGCGATGCGCACGAGGTGCACCAGGAACGAGAGGGCCGCCCAGATCGCGATGAGGGTGATGCCGAGCGCCTCTTGGCCGAAAACCCACGCGATCGTGAGCACGAGGAGGTTGGGGTCTCGGCGCGCGGTGATGCTCCGAAAGAACGAGTCGAAGGGCCGCCAAACGTGCAGCTCGATGCCAAAGACCTTGATGAAGTAGGCCTCTTCGAGCCGCTGCGCGACGTAGACGACGACGAGGGTCCACAGGACCCAAGGCGCTTCGGGCCGCGCCGCGAAGTCGGGACCGAGCCCGACGATCCAGGCCCAGTACCAAAACGGCGGGTGAATGAGATCGATGGCGTGATCGAAGATGTCGCCAAGCTTCGACGAGGTGAGGGTGACCCGCGCGAGCTTCCCATCGACGGTGTCGAGCAGACACATGAGCCAGGCCGTCAGCAGGCCCCAACCAAACTGACCGCGCCACCACAGCGCGATGGTGGCGAGGGTGCAGAGCAAGCCAACGAAGGTGATGTGGTTCGGTTTGAGGTGCAGGCGGGCGGCCCAGCCGGTCACGATCCGCGAAGGCAGCGGGAAGATGTACTTGGTGACGACGTCGGTAACGCCCTTGTAGGACCCGGCAAAGATCCGCTTTTCGACGGACGCGCGGCTATCGGCCGTGACCCGCAGCAGGTAGGGCACCTCACGCTTGCGGAGCTTGTCGTTGTAGCTTCCGCACAGCTCCTCGGGGGTCTTGAGGGGGATCGTCTGCAGCGAGCTGCCGGCGGCGCCCCGGCCCTCGACCAGCACGCGTGCCGCCTCGGCCGCCTGCTCGCGACGAACGTGCAGGGCCGCGGGGCTATCGGCGTCCGGGGCGCGCACGCCGACGTTCGGCGTACGCACGAGGCTCGCGACCACCGCGTTGTCGTAGGCCCAGTCGGCTCGGAACAGCACCCCATGATCGGCAAGCGCGAGCCCGCTCAAATCGCCGTCCGGACGATGGTGGACATCCCGGACACCGGCGCGGGCGAGGCTCCGGCGCAGGCGCTCGGCGCCCGTGAGCCCCCAGAGGCGCACCGGCGACCGTCCGACGATGATGGCAGTAGGCGGGGCGCTCTCGGTCATAGGCGACTCGGAGTCGGGCGGCGACATTGGCTCACATAGGCAGGGCTCCGGACGTGGTCAAGCGGCGGGCTTCGCAGTCCATTGAAGTACGGACCGCGAGGGTTCGCTCTCGGGTCCATTTGCCTACGCGAGGCGGCCGGACGCGGAACTCTTGAAGGTTTTTGAGGCACCGGCGAGGGCTGCTAAGCCTCCCCCATGACTTCGGGCCCGATCGACAAAGTCACGATGCGCCTCGTGGCAGCGATGCCGCAGAGTTTCCGCTCCGCCGCCCACCCGGCGGTCTCGCGCTTCGTGGAGCAGTGGTCGCCGTTTCGCTGGGCACGCAACCGACGCGCGGACGTGTTCTTCCTGTGGTTCCCCAAAACCGGCGGGACCTGGGCCCGGCTGCTTCTGCACAGAGCCCTCACGCAACACTTCGGCATCACCGAGGCGCCTCCCCTCGAACTCGAACCGCTCAAGGACTTCGATCCGCGGGTGCCACGCATCCGCCCATTTCACGACGACGCACCTCACTGGAAGCGACCGGAGCAGCTCCGCACGCACAAGGAGCGCTACCGGGGCCGCAAGGTGATGCTCCTGGTGCGAGACCCTCGGGACGCGATCGTCAGCCTGCACTTGCAGGTCACCCGCCGATGGAAGGTCGACTCGGACATGCCCCTGTCCGAGTTCATCTGGCGCGACCGAGGGGCCCTACGAACGATGATCCGCTTCTACAACATCTGGGCGCAGCACCGCGACGTCCCAAGCGAGCTGCTGCTCGTGCGCTACGAGGACGTGCACGCCGACACCGAGGGATGGCTACGCAAGATGCTCGACTTCGTCGGGGTCCCAGGCGTGAGCGACGCGATCATCCGCGAGTCCGTCGAGTTCAACGACATCGCGCGGCTCCGCCAACGCGAGCAAGCAGGCCAATACGACACGCGCCGGCTAAAGCCTGGCGACCCCAAGGACCCGGACTCGTTCAAGGCGCGCAAAGGGAAGATCGGCGGCTTCGTCGACTACGTGAGCCGTGATGACGCCGAGCGCATGACCGAGCTCATCCAGCGCGAGATGGATCCCTGGTACGGCTACCCCGTCGACGTGCCCCTCATCGGCTCGGACGCCGCGGCGACATCGACGAGTTGAGCTCGTCGGAGAGCAGGCGGATGCGGCCGACGACCGTCGCGATCGGGTCGAGGACCGTGGCCCGCGCGCTTCCGTCGTAGAGCACCGAGAGCTCCGTACAGCCGAGGATGACCGGCGACGCGCCGAGGCCGTCGATGAAGGACGCGAAACCGGCAGGATCGAGGCCGCGCTTCTGCTTGACCTGCTCGATGTACTGGCGAATCTCCCGCTGCTGCCGTTCGTCGGCGGCGACGACCTCCATCCCGCGGCGGCCGAAGTAGTCATCGTAGACGCCCGTCGCGATGGTGCCTTCGGTGGCCAGAAGGAAAACGCGCCGGACGCCCTGGTCCTCGCACTGGGCGGCGACGAGATCGATCATGTCCAGGACACGGTCGTCGCGGCCGCCGAGCCGCTGGCGCACCTCGGGCAGGAAGCAGTGCGCCGTGTTGCAGGGCATGCAGATCACGTGCGGGTCGTAGCGAAGGAGGCCCTCGATGGAGGCCGTCATCCCCGCGACGAGCTCGTCGCGTCGCTCCCCGTAAAGGATCGCGCGCGTCCGACTCGGCAAGGTGCAGTGGTTGTCGATGACGACCCTCGGCCGCTCCCACTCCTTGTCGACGTCGAAGGCGTCGAGGATCTCCCGGAAGAAGTGGAGCGTGCTGTACGAGCCCATACCGCCGAGGATCCCGACGACGAAGCGGTTGAGGTTGTCCATAGGGATCATCGAGCGGGATCCTTCATCGGGGGTCGGCGGGCGGCGGCCACCCCGGGAGCGGGAGGACGCGGGCAGCGAAGGGGTGCGTCGCCGGAAGCCACGGCCAGAAAGGGCCCCGGTCTCGACAGGCGGGCACGTCGGCGGCGGGGCAGTAGATGCGAACGTGGAAGTGGTTGCGGTGCGGGTGGCGCACGCCTGCAGAGATGACCACGCGCTCGACTTTGGCCAGGAGGGCCTCGCTCGCGCCGAGACGGCGCCCCTGCGCGAGGAGCCGGGTCCGAACGCTGCGATGCACGAAGGCGTGCTGGACCGGCGCGCTCTCGTCCGTAACCAATGCCTCGATGAGGAGCCAGTTGCGGAGGTCGTCGAAGCGCACGGCGACCTCCCCGTCTCGCCCCCGTCCGCGCCGGTTGACCGAGACGAAGCGGCGTGGTTCGCGGGGGACCGCAGCCTCGTCTTGCAGATAGAATCCCAGGTCCACGTCGCGGCCGTTCTCGTGGGAACGGTGCCCGACGAGGTTGCCCCCGCCGCGCTTCGACAGCTCACCAACGTTCAACCGCGCGCCCGGCGCTTGGGCCTCGACCCACTCGGCGACGCGCTGCAGCAGATGCACGAGCGCGCGCGTGCCCCAGAAGTTCCCCCGCGGAACGTCGACCTCCATCCGATGAATGCGGGGGGACGAGCGCAGAAGGACGCCACCCTGCAGGCGTCCGCGCCATGGGTAGCCGAGGCTCCGGCTCGGCCCGTCTTCCCCTTCCACGGTGGGCGTGGAAAACGCCGCACAAGACGCCGCTGGAGACGCGGCACCAGACGCGGCCGGAGACGCAGCCGGAGACGCGGCCGGAGACGCCGCGTCAGGCAGCTCGGCGCCGGCTCGCCCAACGGCGAGGGTCCCGAAGACGAGCGCCAGCGCGCGAACGAACCTGGAGAGCACCGCCCCTAGGATCCGCCGCACGGGCTCCCCACGCAAGGTTGGAGCTGCGGCGCCTAGGTGCGATCGGTCCGCAGCGCGTGCTAAGGGAAGCCGTGCCGAGCAAGACGGCGGCGGGGCTGGTCATGGTGTCGGGGGACAAGGTGCTGCTCGTCCACCCCGGCGGCCCCTACCACCGCCACCGCGACGAGGGGGTCTGGTCGATCCCCAAGGGACTGGTCGAACCGGGCGAGGATCGGCTAGCGGCGGCGCGCCGGGAGTTCGAGGAGGAGACCGGACACCACCCGCCGGAGGAAGGGCTCGTTCCCTTGGGATCCATCCGCCAGTCCCGCAAGGTCGTGCACGCCTGGGCGTTCGTGGACGATTGGGATCCGCGCGAGCTGGTCAGCAACGAGTTCGAGCTCGAGTGGCCGCCCCGATCGGGGCACGTCGAGCGCTTCCCGGAGGTCGATCGCGCGGCGCTCTTCACGCTGGCGGAGGCGCGCCGCAAGGCCGTCCGCGCGCAGCTCCCGCTGCTCGAACGCGCGCTGGCCGCGTTTGGGCCCTGATACTCGGCATCCCCTCGGCTCATGGACGCGGCATGGGTCGCGTCCGCGGATCGACTGACGATGGTATCTTGAGATGGGCTGTAGTTAGCCACCGCGCGATTGCGTTCGGGCCGAGCGCCGGATCTCCCAGACACGCAGAGCGCTGCGGGGGTAGTCGGGGGAGCGCACGGCGGCGGTGATCTCCTCGGCCTCCCAGCGGCGGTCCAGCCGGAGCTCGAAGTCGCGGGCGTGGGTCGAAAAGAAGAGCACACCCTCGGTCACACCCATCGCCGCCTCGATGAGCGCGGGGTGGTCTCGCGTCACGACGAAGTCGCCATCCATGGCTTTGCTGCGGCTGAAGGACGGTGGGTTCAGGAAGGTGACGTCCCAGCGATCGCGCGTCCGCTGCAAGAAGCGCCGGGCGTCGGTGCGAACGAAGGCGTGCCGCGACGGATCGAGCTCATTGAGCCGGAAGTTGTCCTCGCCCCAGCGGAGATAGGTCTGCGAGAGGTCCACGCTCGTGCAGCGGGCACCGGCGGCCGCGGCGTAGACGCTAGCGCTGCACGTGTAAGCGAAGAGGTTGAGGAAGCGGGCGCTCCGGGCCGCCTCGGCAGCCCGCGCTCGGAGCCGGCGCTGGTCGGGAAAGAGGCCGACGTCGAGGTAATCGCGCGTGTTCACCCAAAACCTCAGCCCACCCTCCCGGACCGCGTGGCGCGCGCCGATCTGACTGCGCCGGTCGTACTGCCCTTCCCCCTGCCGGGCGCGGACGCGCAGGTGCACCCGCCGCTCGTCGACCTCGAGCACCTCGGAGACGATCCGCATCACGTCCTTGAGGCGGGCGTCGGCCTTGCGCGCGTCCACCTTCTTGGGGCGAGCGAGCTCCGACACGATCACCTCGTCGCCGAGGAGATCCACCGTGACCGCGTACTCCGGAATGTCACGGTCGTAGATCCGAAAGGCTTGCAACCGCTCCTTGCGGGCCCACCGCCCGAGCCGCTTGCGGTTCTTGCGCAGACGGTTGGCGAAGGCGTCCGCCTCGCGACGCCACCCCCGCTTCGGCCGGTCGCCGCTCCGCCCGCGAACGGGGAAGCTTGCCAGGCGACACTCGAGCGGTCCATTGAAGACGACGTGACGGCGCACCGGACGCAAGCCCACGCTTCGGGTGAGCGCCGGGGGCGCCAGCACGTGCGCGGTCCAGCCGTCGAAGCGCTCCTTGAGAACGTCGCCCAGCCGGCCGTAGAGCACCACCAGCTCGCCCCGCGCCCCCTCCGCGACCTCTCCTCGCGGGCCGAGCCGTTGCCCGTAAGGCGGGTTGACGATCAGGTGCCCTGGCTCTTCCACCGGAGGCTCCAGATCGCGCAGCTCGCGGCGAACGACAGGGACGGAGACCCCGGCGGCCGCGAGGGCCCGCCGCGCGCTGCGTACCGCGCCAGGATCGGCGTCGAAGCCAAAGAGCCGCAACGGCCGCTCGACCGCCGCCGCCCGGCGCTCCTCAGCCTCCTTCCGTAGCGCCCGCCAGCACTCGCGGTCGTGACCACGCCATCCGCCCAGAGGAGGTCCCCGCAGACCCGGTGCCACATCCCGCGCGCGCCAGGCGGCCTCCACGAGGAAGGTCCCGCTCCCGCACATGGGATCGACCAGGGGTTCCTCGGGGCTCCAGCCGCTCATCGCGAGGAGCGCCGCGGCGAGGTTCTCACGGAGGGGCGCTCGAGCCCCCGGCGGACGCACCCCGCGTCGATGCAGCGGCCCACGTAGGTCGAGCGAGAGCGTGCAGGGCGCGCCCCAGCGCAGCCGCAAACGCACATCTGGGTCGGCACGGTCGACATCCGGGCGGGCACCCAGGACCTCCCGCAGCCGATCGACGACGGCGTCCTTCGTCTTGAGCGCCAGGAAGCGAGTGTGATCGCCCCTGCGCTCCCGAGCGACGACGCACTCGACGGCGAAGGTCTCGCGGGCGCCCAAATGCTCCTCCCAGGGGAAGGCGCGGACCGCCTCGTAGAGCGCGCCCGGATCCTCGGCCTCGAACTCGGTGAGCGTTATGAGCACCCGGCTGGCCACCCGCGACCAGAGGGCGACGCGGTAGGCGTCCTCGATGCCCCCCTCGAAGCTTCGCGCGCCCGCCTGGGTCCCCGTCGGTTCGACCCCGAGGTCGCGCAGTTCGGCCTCGAGGACGGCTTCGGTGCCGGCGGCGCAGGTGACGACGAGTTGCATGCAGACTGGCTCGGACCGCGCCGGGTGAAACGATGGGGCGGCGCCGGTGACCTACCGGCTGGGAGCGGCGGGCGCCACTCGACCGTCGTGCGCTTGACGAGGCCAGCCCGCGCTGTGACTCCTCCGGTGCTGCCAATAGCCCGCCCCAGGACCTCTCCCTGGGCCCGAGCCAGCAAAGACCCGGTTTTCGGCAAGGACCCCGAGTCGGCAAGGATCCACCCTTTATGCCGAGGCCGTCGCCTGCCAGAGGCAAGGACCCGGTGTCGGCAAGGATCCACCCTTCTTGCCAGCGATCTTCCTTCGCGACGGCAAGGCTCCAAAGGCAAGGGTTCACTCGAGGCAAGGGTCCGCCCGGACCCTTCGACTGCGATGGATCACGCACTAAGGTCGCACCGTGGACCTCGATACCCAGCTCCAGGAGCGCTTCGGCCTGCGCCGCTTCCGCCCGTGGCAGCGCGAAGCCATCGAAGCGCTGCTCGAAGGGCGGCGGCGCGTGCTGGTCGTCGCGCCAACGGGCGGCGGCAAGTCGCTGACGTACCAGCTCCCGGCGACGCTCCTCGAAGGGACGACGGTCGTCGTCTCGCCGCTGATCGCGCTGATGGAAGACCAAGTCCGGGGCCTCACGGAGCGGGGTATCGCCGCCACGTTCCTGGCCTCGACCCTCGCCCCCGAAGAGCTCGCCCGGCGCGAGGCGCGGCTGCGCGAAGGCCACTACGACCTCGTCTACGTCGCCCCCGAGCGCCTCAAGAGCCGGGCGGCCGTGGCCACCCTGCGGGGGCTCTCCCCGCCGCTGGTGGCGATTGACGAAGCCCACTGCATCTCCCAGTGGGGCCACGACTTCCGCCCCGACTACCTGAACCTCGGACGGCTCCTGGAGGAGCTGGCGCCGCAGCACGTGCTCGCTTGCACCGCCACCGCGACGCCGGTGGTGCGCGAGGAGATCCTCGAACGTCTGGGTTTGAGCGACGCCCACGTCGTGCTGCGGGGCTTCGCGCGACCCAACCTCCACCTCGAAGCCCTGCCCCTCGACTCCACCAAGCAACGACAGCGACGTATGGAGGAGGCGATCCGCGACGCCCTCGGCCGCCCCGACGCGCCCAGCGGCGGCGCCATCGTCTACGCCTCGACGCGCAAGAACGCCGAGAAGGCCGCCGAGCAGGTCGCCCGGCTGGGCTACCGCTCCGCGGCGTATCACGCAGGCCTGCCGCCGGAGCGC
>JALVDI010000221.1 GCA_027009115.1 Polyangiaceae bacterium
ACACCAAAGATGCCGGGCAGCAGGACCTCGCGGTAGATGTACATCGCCAGCTCGCCGAAGTTCAGGTCGAAGCTGTGCTCGGGAATGAGCAGCGTCGCGCCATCGACGGTGCTCGTCTCCATGGCCGGCACGCTCATGAAGCCCGCGTCGGCCAAGGCGAAGGTCGCGACCTCGGAGCCTCCCGAGAGCGGCCTGTAAGGCACGCTCATCTCGATCAGCTCGTGGCGGATGGGGACGGTGAACTCGCTCCCGGCCGGATCCGAGATGGTCAGCTCCGAACGGATGCGCGCGTTCGTGATGGCGTTGGCGAGGTCTGCGGTCAGGCGCGCCCAGGCGCTGACGAAGTCAGGGACGCTCGCTTCGGCCTGCGTGTTGACGAGGTTCTGGAGGTCCGTGTGGACGAACTCCCAGCCGCCGCAACCACCGAAGAAGCGCGATTGGGCGCCATCCCACGTGTTGAAGGTCTGCTCGTAGATGGCGGCGATGTCACCGAGGCGATGGTTGAGGTTGGAGCAGCTGCTGTAGTCCTCCCCGCTCCGGCACTCCCAGCGGCAGGTCTGGCGCATCACCAGGTCGGCGACGAAGGCGCCCGGATCCACGCCGTACTCCGGCGCGTAGCCGTCGCCGTCCATGTCCGAGTGCTCGAAGCTGGGATCGCCGAAACCGTCGGTGACGTCGTCGTCAGCCAGCTCGCCGAGCACGTTGACGAGGCTCTCGGTGGACGGCGGGAGGGCTCCGCCGAAGTCGAAGCGGTTGTCGAGGCTCCAGACGCCCGCGAAGTCCAGCGGAAGCTCCACGTCGTCGAGAACGACGACGACCTCGGTGTTCTCGCCCGCGTTCACCACCACGCTGTCGGCGCACCCGAAGGCAGCGACGTGCCGCTCGTTGCGGGCGACGACGGCGACGGCGTAATCGATGCCCGGAGGCAGCCCTGCGAACGCCGGGCGCGCGTCGATGCGGGGCTCGTTCGGCGCCGAGCGAAGGGGATCGGAGACCCGGTCCGGGGACAGATCCGGGCAGCCGACCCCGTCGAAGAGGTAGGCCTGAAAGCTCACGAGGGTCCGCACGCCTCCGTAAGTCATCGTGACCGAGATGCTCCCGACGACTTCGTCCGAGACGGAGACGGCGAAGCGCACCGGCGCGCCGTCGCCGGGTGGGGAAACCTCGACCTCGAAGTCGGTGTTCGAGGTCCCGGAGGTGAGCGTCATGGTCGCGACGCCGTCGACGTCGGTGGTGCTCTGGAGCGCGGCGAGGCGAGAGTCGGCGGCCTCGCCGAGGATCGCCCAGCGGATGGGGGCGCCCTCGATCGGCTGGTCTTCCTGATCGAGGTAGCGCACCTGGAGGGTGGCCGTCTCGTCGAACTGGAGGTTCACGGCCGGCGAACCAACGATCTCGAGGCGCGCGTTCAAGTAGCGCGGGTCGTCGATGGGGTCGTCGCCACCGCCGCAAGCCGAAAGGGTCGCAACGGTTGCGAGGAGGAGCGAGGAGCGCCGACGGTGCATGGACCAAGGGTGGCAGAATCGGAACGACGACTCCAGACGGCGGCCCCCGGCGAGGAGCTCACGCCGGCCGCAGCTCGCTGACGACCGCGAAGTGGTCCGAGAGGTGCCGGCCATCGACCTCGAAAGGGTCGACCCGGGTTCCGGTCGCAGCGAGCGCGCGGAACGTGCCGACCCCATCGAGGCCGTCGAGGGCGAAGATGTAATCGAGGCGCTTGCGGCTCCTGTCCCCCGGTTCGGTCATCCAGCGGTTGCGGACGCCATCCCAGGTGAACCGCTCCTCGCCTCGAAGGGGGTCGGCGCCGAGGTCGCGTACCGCGCCGAGGCTCCGCCGGAGATGTTCGTACTCCCAGCCCGGCACGAGGCGACCGTCGGGTGCGCGGTCTTCGCCGACGACGTTGAAGTCGCCGAGCGCCACCGCCGCCGTCCGCTCCAGGGGCGCGCTGCGCAGAGCATCGCCGACGACCCGGCGAAGCTGGGCGAGCTGCCGCTTTCGCACCGCATGCGCGGCGTAGCCCGACTGCAGGTGCGTGCCGAACACCCTCAGCGAGTCGACGCCCGGCCACACGCTGGAGCAATCCACGTCGATCCACGCCACGCCCTTGTCCGCCAGAGCATCCTCACCGAACTTCGCATCGTAGGCCTGGAAACCATGGGCACGCACGGGCAGACGCGACGCGAGGAAGAGGCCGCTGTCCTCGCGGAGCAGATCGGCGCCCAGGGGACCGGTCGTGAAAGTGTAGCCCCCGGCGCGGAGCAGCGCGCGGAGTCGCTCGCGCTCGTCTTCTTGAAAGAGCTCTTGGAGGACCAGGACGTCTGGCGCGCGATCGAGGATCGCCTGGCGGATATGCCGAGCCCGCTCGGCGTCGGACCAACCGCCGTTCTCCTCCCACCAACCGCGCGCGCAAAGCTTCGGCGTGACCGCGAGCTTCGCATAGGACGGGAGCAGCTTGACGTTGAACGTGAGGGCCCGGAGCGCGCGCATCGTCGTTCACTCTACCAAGAGCTCCGCCGCGCCGGCTGACGAGGCGGCGAGCGCCGCGGCGCCCTTTGGGGCGGAACCCGGGGCGTGCTAATCCGTGGCCATGCGCCTGCGCGTCTCCTGGGTCTTTTTTTGCGCGGCGGCCGTCGTCGCCTGCGGAGGCGAAGGAGGCTTCGAGATCGACGCCTCGGGTACCGACGCGGCCATGCCTCCGCCCTACCGACCGCCGCGCTGCGGGCCGGGCCTCAGCGGCGGCAGCGGCGTGCAGGACGCGGCCTGTGCCGACGGAGGCCTGCCGACGGTCGACGCCGGCTTCGACGCCGCCCCACCGCCACCGCCCTGCAACGAGGTCACGTTCACCTACACCGACCCGGCCGCCTCGACGGTCTGGCTCTCTGGCACGTGGCTCGCCGATGCGGCGGGCGTCTGGCCCGCGACCCCGGCCGAAGGCGCCCTCGAGCTCGTCCGCGAGGGCGACCGCTGGACCTTGACGACGCTCGTCGAGCCCATTGGCAGGCACCTCTACAAGTTCATCGTGGACGGCGATCGGTGGGTCCCCGACCCGAGCAACCCGGAGCGCGAGCCCGACTCCTTCGGCGGGTTCAACAGCGTCCTCGATGTCTGCGGCGCGTCCTGTGGAGATCCCACGGCGTTCGACTGGCGCGACACCGTGATGTACTTCGCGATGGTCGACCGCTTCCGCGACTCGGACGGCCGCTCGGACCCCGTGCCCGGCGCGTCCGACGGAGACGCGAGGATCGGCGCGAGCGGGCAGTACGAGGGCGGCGACCTGCGGGGTGCCACCGAACGGCTGCCGTACCTTGCCGACCTCGGAGTCACAGCGGTCTGGCTGTCGGCGCCCTACGAGAACCGCGACCTGGCCGGCGCGGCCATCGACCCCGCCTCCGACCCGCACAGCTACTCCGCCTACCACGGGTACTGGCCTTCCCCGGGCGACATCGACTACGCGGAGCCAGGCGACCCCGTGCCGACGCCCGCCGTCGAGTCCCGGATCGGCACCGCTGCGGATCTGCACGCCTTCGTGGACACTGCGCACGCAACGATGGGAGCGGGCGGGCATAGCCTCAAGGTGCTCTTCGACTACGTGATGAACCACGTCGACATCGAGAGCGCGCTGTACCGCAACCATCCGGACTGGTTCGCGCGCGACTCCGGGCGCATCCGCCTGTGCGGCCCCGAGAACCTCTGGGACGATCCGTTCTGGGGGACGCGCTGCGCGTTCACGGACTACCTCCCGCCCTTCGACTTCGACGTGCCCGCCGCGCGCGCCTGGAGCGTCGC
Source organism: Polyangiaceae bacterium (assembly GCA_027009115.1). GTDB lineage: Bacteria > Myxococcota_A > Polyangia > Polyangiales > Houyiibacteriaceae > JALVDI01. The sequence goes on from JALVDI010000221.1 coordinate 3,784, forward strand.
CGACGCGCTGTGGTGGGCCAAGGAATTCGACATCGACGGCTACCGCCTCGACGCGATCAAGCACGTCCCTCAGTCGTGGCTGCGGGACCTTCGCAGCCGCCTTCGGGCCGAGATCAGCGACGCGCCCGCCGGCCGCTTCTATCTGGTTGGGGAGACCTTCGCGTACGACGATCCGGGGCTCATCCGCAGCTTCGTGGACCCGGGGACGATGCTCGATGGCCAGTTCGACTTCCCGTTCAAGGCCCGGCTGTGCGAGGCCGTGTTCGCCCCCGGCGGCGACCTCTCGCGCTTCGCCGATTGGCTGGCCTCCAACGACGGCTACTACGGCGCAGGCGCGATCATGACGACGTGGATCGGCAACCACGACATTCCCCGAGCGATCCACTTCGCCAGCCGCGAGATCGCCAACTGCCGCGAGGGATCGAGCCCCGCCAACGGCTGGAATTCGGCGAGCTTCCGGCAGCCGACGGATGCGGCGCCGTACGAGCGGCTCGCGTTGGCGTTCGCGGTGATGATGACCAACCCGGGGATCCCGCTCATCTACTACGGCGACGAGATCGGCCTGGCAGGGGGAGGCGACCCGGACAACCGCCGCATGATGCCGTGGGACGACGCCGCGCTCAGCCCACATCAGCGCGCCCTCCGCCAGCGAGTGCGGGCTCTCGCGCGGTTGCGGGGCGCCAACCCGGTGCTCGGCAGAGGGCGGCGGGTGACCGTCTCGGCAGACGCCGACACCTGGGTCTACCGGAGGGTCGGCTGCGACGACTCGGTGCTCGTGGCCATCAACAAAGCCGACGCGCCGCGGAGCGTGACCCTGCCGCCGGGGACCTACGAGGACCTCCTGGAGGGAGGCGAGGTTCGCGGCGTCGTCTCCTTGCCCCCGCGGAGCTACCTCGTCCTGCGCTGAGTGGCCGCCGAGGCGTCCCTGCGCGACGGGTTGGCGTGCGCGGCTCGCTCGCGCCATGGTGACGGTTGATGCGTGCGGGACCGTGCCTCCTCCTCGCCGCTCTCGGCGCGGCCTGCGCCGAGGACTCCTCACGAACGCCGCCCACCTTGACGACGCACGTCGACGACTGGCGCGACGAGGTGATCTACGCGGTCATGGTCGACCGCTTCGAGGATGGGGACCGCAGCAACGACGTCCTCGGCGGCGTGGGCGTGGACCCAGCGGACCTGCGGCGGCACCAAGGGGGCGACTGGCGCGGGCTCCGCCGGCGCCTCGACTACATCCGGGAGCTCGGCGCCACCGCGATCTGGATCTCGCCCATCGTGGCGAACGTCGACCGAACGGACGCCGAGGACGGTTACCACGGCTACTGGGCCTCGGACTTCACGCGCCTCAACCCGCGCTTCGGCGACCTCGACGAGCTGCGCCGGCTGGTCGCCGCCGCCCACGATCGGGGGCTGCTGGTGATCGTGGACGTCGTCACGAACCACACCGGCCGGGTGTTCGACTACGACCTCGACGGCGACGGGAGCGTCGGCGAAGGAGAGAGGGAGCCCCCATACCGCGAGGCGGGTTACGAGGTGCCGCTCCTCTGGTCGGAGCTTCCGCGGCTGTTCACCGCGGACGGAGTGCTGGAGCTGAGCGAGGTGCACTTTCACCGGCGAGGCCGCGGCGATTTCACGACCCCTGGCGGCAAGGTCCACGGCGACTTCCCAACCGGCCTGCGGGACCTCGACACCGAGCGTGAGGACGTGCTGCAGGGGCTCGTGGAGACCTACGTTCACTGGGTCGTCGAGACCGACGTCGATGGCTTCCGAATCGACGCCGTGCCGCACGTCGAGGACGCGTTTTGGCCGCGCTTCGCGACCGCCGTGCGCGAACGGCTCGCACGGCGAGGCAAGCATCGCTTCTTGCTTCTCGGTGAGGTCTTCAGCGGCGACCCCGCCGAGCTGGCGCGCTACAGCGGCGAGACGGGATCCCTCGACGCGGCCTTCGACTTCGCCTTCAAGTTCGAGGTGATCGATGGTGTGGTGCTCGAAGGGCGTGCCCCCGCGACGGCGGTCGGGGCCCTCGAGACCTACCGCGCCCTCTACCGCCCCTTTCCCCAGCCCGGAGGAATCGGGATCGACCCGTGGCGGGCGCGGGTGGGCCTCGTGGACAACCACGACACCTGGCGCCTCCGAGGCGAGCTCGATCGCTTCGACGCCGCGGCGCTCGCACTCCTGCTGCTCACGACCGTCGACGCGATCCCCTGCATCTACTACGGCACCGAGCAGGAGCTGCGCGGGCGAGGAGGAGCCGAGAGCCGAGAACGGATGGCGGACACCGGGTTCCGTACGGACACCCCCACGTACCTCTGGCTCCAACGACTGCTGAGGTTGCGGCGCGACCACGAAGTGCTGCGCCGCGGAGCGCTGCGGGTGCGGTACGCAAGCGAGGAAGGGGGCCTGAGCGAGGGAGAGGACGCGGGCCTGCTTGCCTACGAGCGCTTTGCCGGCGACGATCGGCTGCTGGTGGTGGTGAACACGCACGCGCTGAAGGCGTCCCGGGCCGAGATCCCTTCGGGTTTCCCCGCCGGCACCGTGCTCGGCGACCTCCTCCGAGGCGGCCACTGGACCGTGGCGCCCGGCGGCCTGGTCGACGTCTCCTTGGGTCCGCGGAGCGCGCTGCTGCTGGAGGCGCGCTGATGTCCATCCTCGCCGCAGCCGCCGTGGCCGCCGGGGTCGCCTCCGTTCAGGGCTACATCTTCTACCAGGGGCGCCGGATCGCCCGCGATCCGCACCGCTACCCGGAGCTGAAGACACGCGCACGACCCCCGTGGTTGCTCCGCATCGGCCACTTCGACACGCAGGCTGGGCGCCTCACCGAGCGCGGCTTCGTCGAGCTGGGGACCATGGTCGAAGCCCTGGGCGGCTTCCGGGTGGCCTCTCGGGTCTTCTACGACCCCTCGCAGACGACCTACGCGGGGCTCTACTCCCGCGTCGGCGTCGCCTCGCTCAGCTTCATCACCGAGCTCGCGGACGGGCGCATCGTCTACACAGGCAACGCCCGCGCACCCCTCGTGCGCTACGGCCGCCTCTACGAGCAAGGGCTCGCCGCGACGCTCACGCGAAAGCTGCAAGCGCATCGGGGATTGCTCCAGCGCGTCCGCGATCGCCCACGGGACGCGACCACCGTGCCCGAGCCGATCGACGAACCCATGGGCACCATGAACCATCGCCTGGCGCTCACGCGGCGCTACTACATCGAGCGCTTCTCGGCGCCGCCCAACCAAGCGCCGTCCACCTTTTGAGCGCCTCGGACTTCCTCGAGGTCGAGGGCTACGCAGCTCGGCACCGGCCGCTGAAACGGCTGGCGATGGGTTTGGAATTCCTCTAACACCGGGCTCCATGAGCGACGCCGAGCCAGCCGACGCCGAGCCAATCCATGGAGCCGAGGTCGAGGACAACGAGCCGCTGCCCGTGCTCGGCCTCCGGGCCGCGATCGGGGGCGTCCTCATGGGGCTGGCCAACCTCGTACCGGGCATCAGCGGCGGGACGATGCTCCTGGCCTCCGGGGTCTACCCACGCTTCATCCGCGCGATCAGCGAGCTGAGCACCTTCAAGTTCCGCAAGCGCTCGATCGTCGTCCTCGCCATCGTCGTCGCATGCGCCGCTGCGTCCATCGTCTTGTTCGCGGGCGCCGTCAAGTCCCTCGTCGTCAGCCACCGCTGGGTCATGTACAGCTTGTTCATCGGGCTGACCCTCGGCGGCGTTCCCCTCGTATGGAAGATGGCCCAGCCCGCCGACCGGCGCGTCTGGATTGGCTTCGTCGTCGGCGTCGTGCCGATGGCCGTGCTCGCCTACTACCAGATGTTCACGCCCGAGGCGGCGGGGGACAACGATTCCTGGGGGATGCTCTTCTTCGCAGGTGTCGCCGGGGCCAGCGCGATGATCCTCCCGGGCGTGAGCGGCGGCTACCTCTTGCTCGTGCTTGGCGTCTACGTGCCGGTGCTCAGCGGTATCGACGCCTTCAAGGAGGCGCTCAAAGCAGGGCGCTGGGAGCTGATGCAGGGGCCGCTCTTCGATGTCGTGTTGCCCGTCGGGCTCGGCGTCGCCGTCGGCGTGCTCCTCGTCTCGAACGTCCTCGAGCGGCTCCTGGAACGACAGCGTGCCGGGACCCTCGGTGGGCTGCTTGGCCTCCTCGTCGGAGCCGTGGCGGGGCTTTGGCCCTTCCGCGTCGGCGTGCCCCCGCAGCTGGGCGAGGTGTGGCCGAAAACCGGCGAGGTCGTCACCGAGGAACTGCTCGCGGCGCTCCCTCCCGACAAGTACCCCACGGAATTCTTCACCCCGTCCGCCGCTCAGCTCGCAGGAGCCCTGGCGCTCGCGGCGCTCGGCTTCGCCGTCACGGCCCTGATCGCGCGCCTCGGTCAGAACCTGGGGGCGGGCTCGAACGAGAGCTCCGCCTCGGCCTCAACCGCGGACTGAGACGCGCGAAGACGCCGGCGAGGGCGCCGCCCGAGCCTCGAAAGGCCGCCAACCTTCGGCGATCGTGAACTCGCCACGACGCCATGCCGCCCAGGTCTCTCGCGGCGTCTTTGGCTGCCGTGCGCACCAGCGCAGGTACGCCGCAAACACGATGTCCGGATCGTCGCGCAGCTCGGCGGGCACCTGGAGCTCGCCGGCAAGGTAACTCTCGACGGCCGCCAGGAGCTTTCGGTGGTAGCCCTCGTAGACGACCAGATCGGCGAGCCATTCGCTCCGCGGGTGCGTCCCCTGGGCGATCGCCCGAGCCTGGTCGCGCACCTCGGCGAGCCGTTCGGGGTGCGTCACGAGCAGCTCGAAGTCGTAGTGAAACTGCATGCCGTCGTGGTGCGCGCCGAGGAGATGGGCGACGATGCGCTCCGGGGAGCTGGCGAGCCCCGAGAAGTCGAGGGGGTGGACCGCCTTCTCGAGCAACAGGAACGGGAAGCGAAGCGGCCGCTTCTCCAGGAGCTTCGCGCGCCACGTCGAGCGCACCGGATCCTCCGCACAGGTGCCGATCGTCTCGGACCGGAAGAGCACGCGGTGCCACATGCGCGCGACGCCGAGCTGCACCTGCCAGAGGTTGGGGATCTCGTCCGGAGGGAAAAGCCCGCTGGCCCGCAGCTCTGCAAGACGTGCGTCGATGCGGCGGGGGAAGAGCAGCAGCCAGGAATGGACCGGCATCATGGGAGGCTCCTTTCGTCGTCTTCATCGCTCTGGGACGCTCCCTCCAGCCCTTTCAACGAGCGGCGGAGACGCGCGAGGGTGCGGGCGTCACGCTCCTCGAGCATCCGCAGAATCGGCGCCGGCGCGGCTCGCCGCTGAGGAGGCGCGTCCAGCCACGCGAGCAGCGCACGGTAGGCCGCGACGTTCGAGGAAGGGTCGGCGTACATGGCGGCGCGCAGCGCAGGCAGCTCGGACAGGACGGTCGCCACCGGGTTGAAGCAGAGCTGCAGCGCCGGGCTGCCGGTCGCCTCCAAGAGCGCGGCGAGCACCTCGAGATCGGCCGTCGCGACGGACGCTTCGTCGCCGGTGGCCGCGATCTTCGCGAACTCCTCGACCGCCACATGTAGCGGCGCCAGCGCCGAGGGCCCTCGCGCTCTCAAGCGCTCGAGCACCAGCTCGGCGAGGCGGCGGCGTATCGCCAAGAGGTCGCCGAGGGCGTCGAGCCGTTCGTCCGCGTCCCCAACCAACGACCACAGCGTGGGGAAAAGGTCGAGGCCTCCGACGCGGCGGTAGTCGCGGACGCGGTAGCCGCTCCCCTGCCGCACCGTCAACAGGCCCCGGGCGGCGAGCTGGCCCAGCGCAGAGCGAACGGTGACGCGGTTGACGCCGAAGGTCTCGGCCAGGGTGCGTTCGGGGGGGAGGCGCGTGCCAACCGGAAGCTCCCCACGAAGGATGGCCTTCTCGATGGCGGCCGCGCAGGCGTCGGCGGCCGTCTCACGGGGCGGAATGGGCGCAAAGCTTGGACTCACAGCGAGATTGATACGATGGTCCGACCAATTGCGCAAGGCCCTTCGATCGAAGCCAAGCTGGGAGCGGCGGGGCGCAGCTTCCGGTCACCGGCGGGAAGCAGCTCCCGGTCACCGCTACGCCCCCGTCGATGGGCCGGTGCCCTCGTCACTCCCGACCCGCTCCGCGCCCCGGCCCGCCGCAGCAAGCAGCAGCGGAACCAACGCGCGGCACCGTGGAAACCGGTCCCTACTTGCCTCGGCGACGGAGGCGCCCCCCGATCAGCGCCACGAGCACGGCGCAGCCGAAGGGACTCGGGCTCTGCGCCGGTCCCTGGGCCCGGCAGGAGCATCCGGCACCGATCGCAGCGTCGGGCTCGCTCGCATCCAAGGCCGCGTCGATCGCGCCGCCGTCCGCTCCTGCGTCGCTCGGGGCGATGCCCGCGTCCGTCGCGCCGCCGTCCGGCGTCCCGGCATCCGGGTCGGGCCCCGCGTCCGTGCCGGCGTCCGTGCCGGCGTCCGTGCCGGTGGCCACCGGCGTGAGACGGACGGCGTCCACGGTGATGTGCTGGTCGGACCCCACTGGCGCCGGGTAGTTGTCGTACACGCGGACCGCGTAGGGTTCGCCGGTGGCGAAGTCGTACTCGCCCAGGCTGTGGAACCCGGTGGTGCCCGATGGATCGATGGTCACCTCGTCGTCCCCGCCCGCGTGGGTGATCCGATACCGTACCGTAGGCCAGACGGCGTAAGCCGCGACCGAGTCCACCTCGACCAGGTAGCGTCCGCCGCGCTCGAAGTGAAAGCGCCACTGCGCCCAGTTGCTCGGCGTGTCGCTGGCAAAAGCGTTGGTCCACAGCAGCGAACCGGCCTCCCCTTCCCCCGCCACGCTGCGCCAGTACGCGCCGGGGCCGTAGGGAGCGAAGCATGGGTCCGAGTCGTCCACCGTCCCCCCTTCGGGCGGAATGGGGGCGCCGCAGAGGCTCGGCTCCGGAGGTAAACGGGGCCCGGAGAACCACGGGGTCTCCATGCGCGAGCCTGCGACCGAGAGCTCGATGTGCAGGTGGTCGGTGTGCGGCACGCTGCCGCCGTAGCTGCCGCTGCGCGGAGAGCGCCCAGCGTGCCAATTCCATCGGTCCCAGATGATGCGCTGGATGCCGATCTCCTCAGCGTGGAGGATCAACCAGTTGGCCAGAGGATCGCCGGCGTCGTTGTCCGCCTCACCGGAGCTGGCCTCGCGGACGTGCGCGTCGAGAGCGCGGCCGGTGGCGTGCATGGAGAGGTACTCCGAAGACCTCGTGTTGTTCACGCAACGGCAGGAGTAGCCACCGACGTGCCAGACCTGGGGAAAGTTGGCGCGGATCCAGTCCGCGAGCTCGTTGGCCCCGGCGGTCGGCGCCCCCGCGCATCGGCTGAGATCGCACAGCCCCGCGCCCGTGTAGCTCACCGCCTGCATCTCACCGGCAGCCTCCACGTCCGGCGGGATCTGCCACGGGCCCGGGCGGGCGAGCGCCGTCTCGGACTCACCAGTCGCAGAGGCGTCTGGGCCGGCGCAGGAGCCGCACATCAGAAGACCAAGGGCGGTCCGAAGAGCCCCCCACCGCCAACCGGACTGTTCCCCCATGACCCCAGGTTAGCACGCGCCGCCGCCGCCCTTGGATGCCCGGGCACCGCCCGTCGAAACGCGCGAGGGCTCCGCTCTCAGGATTCAAGACGGCGCACCAGAAAACGTTTGGATCGTGGCCCACGGCGCCGCAGCAATCCACCGAGACGGCTGCTCGGCGAAGCCCTCGACGCGAAGCGTGCACCAAGCGAAGAAGCGCTTCAGTCCTGATTCGGGCTGTTGAAGGCCTCGCCGGCCGCCGTGGCGCGGTAGCGCTCTCGGGTGCACTCCGCATCGGTGAACGAGAAGCTCTCCGGCCAGTGAATCAGCTGGGTGCGCGCCTCGGTGTAGCCCTCGGGGCCACCGCGATAGACGCGGGCCATGACCCGATCCCCGACGGTACAGCGAACGCCCATGACGATGTCGTCGTACCCGTCGCCATCGACGTCGCCGAGCAGGGCTCCTGTCTTGAATGGCACCGGCAGCACCTCCGGACTGTAGGCCACCGACCGATCGGCGCGGGCCAGCCCGTCGGCCGATCCGTGGACGACATCGATGCTGCGCCACGGCACGTGCACGTCGTCGTAGCCATCCCCGTTCATGTCGCCCGCGCCGTGAACGACCCACGCCGGCTTGCATGCGTCGTTGTACTCGACTGTCCGGGTCGCCAGCGACGGTCCCGCAGGCCCGCCGTAATAGACGTAGCGATGGACCTTCGTCACCGAGTAACCCGACCCGGTCACCAGGAAGTCGGCGTAGCCGTCCCCATTGAAGTCCCCCACCGCGTGCCGGTTCGGGAAGTACTCCAGGTAGAGAACCCAGTCGGAGTTCTCCTCCAGGATCTGGGTGAACCCATCGGAGCCGCCCAGGAGGATTCGCAGCTGCCGTCGGCGACGGTCGAGCGATTCGACCTCCAAACCGGTGGCGAGGTCGGCGTAGCCGTCGCCGTTGGCGTCCCCGATGCCCCAGACCAGGGGCTGCCCGCCGCTGTAGGCCTGGGGGATGGGTACGGCCTCCCCCGGCCCGGCCGGCGAACCGTAACGGATGTGCCAGGCGCGATCCCGCCCGCTACAGCCGAGCACGTCTCCGTAGCCGTCGTGGTTGACGTCCCCGGCGGCCCGTGCTCCGACGCTGTAGCAGGACGCAGCGGGCTCCGTCTCTACGATGACGTCCTCGGCGCATCCGTGGACGTGAACGACCCGCGTCGTCCAGCTCCGCTGACTGAAGATGGCGAGTTCGGGATAGCCGTCCCCGTTGAGGTCCCCGAGCGACGCCCCCGGCGTGAGCTGCGCCCCGTGGCACGCCGAGCCCATGCACTCCGACTCGGAGCGCCACTCCATGACGGGCTCGTCGGAGAGCCCGTCCGGCCCGCCCAGGAACAGCCACATGTACACCGTGCCCCGCAGCAGGCTGTTGCCCAGCCCGATGAGCGCATCGGCGTAACCGTCCAGGTTGACGTCCATCACCGAGCCCCAGCTCGTGTCCACCGGGCTGTCCCGACGCGGCACCCACAGCTCCCAAACCGGCGTCACCTCGCACGACACCCGGCCCCCTTGCACCGACCGCGCCCGCCAGAACCACGCCCCCTGCTCCAACGCCATCGGCGGCCGCGTACGCGAGCCGCTCGCCTCCAGTGTCCGCGTCCCCGCCCCGAACCGCGGCGAGCGACTCAGCTCGATACGCGCCGTGGCCCCCTCGACGAGCTGCAACTCCAGGCTCGGGCGCTTGCTGGTCACCCGGCCGGTCGACAGCGGCGCGATCTGCCGCGGCGCTGCAAGCGTCGGATCGCAGCCGTCGGGCCCCGGCGGCGGCGGATCGTCGCCGAAGTCGCACCCCGAACCGCCGTCGGTGCCCCCGTCGCCACCCGCGTCCACACCTCCGTCGGGCAGGCTGCGGCAGGAAGGCTCGTCGACGGCGCCGTCGCAGTCGTTGTCGACTCCGTCGTCGCAGACCTCGGGCTCGGGCACGCAGGCGCAGCCTTCGTCTTCGAGGCCGTCGCAGT
>JALVDI010000222.1 GCA_027009115.1 Polyangiaceae bacterium
GTACGTCCGCGGCTCGTGCTCGTAGCGCACCGAACCGTCCGCCGCCTCGACGCGCTCGACGATGGCAGCCTGCGGCATGCGTCCATCGTTCGCAATGGTCGCGGCGATGAGCGCCCCGTGCAGCGGAGACATGTGCATATGCCAGAAACCCGCCGCGGTGCGGGCACGCTCCAGGCGGTCGGTGGGCACCTCGTAGGGGCTCGCCGGAGTGGGCACGTCAAAGGGCAGGCGCTGCCCGAACGCGAAGGCCGAGGCATAGCGTTCGAGGGTCGACGCGTCCAGGTGGCGATCGGCCAACTTCGCGAAAACGGCGTTGATCGAGCTGCCCATGGCCTGGGCGAGCGTCGCACAGCGAGCCTCACCCGGCCGGTCCTCGAGGTGCCGCGCCGTCAAGCGGCTCCCTCCGCCCGTGTAACAGACGCGGGTGTCCGGTGAGACGCCGGCGTCGATGAGCGCCGCCCCAGTAATCACCTTGAAGACCGAGGCCGTCGGCGGCGTGGGATCGAGCACCAGGTCCCCGGCGTCCGGGTTCGCGCTGGAGTGGCTGACGTAGGCCAGCACACGACCGCTCCCCGGCTCCATCGCGACGAGCGCGCCGAAAGGCACTTCGTAACGGCGCAGGACGTCCTCGACGTGCGCCTGCAACGTCGGGTCGAGGGTGAGCACGGCGCGACCGCCCCCGTCGAGGTCCGCAACCCGCCGCTCCCCCTCCGCGCGGTGCTCCCGTGGGTCGAAGCCCGCCAACAGCCTCGTCCGAGGATCGGCGGCGGCCGGCGTGGCTTGGCGCGCCGGCCGAGCCGTGGCGGGGCGGGGCTCGTGGGGTTCGTCACCCTGCGATGAGGCGACGAGGCCAAAGGTCAGGCCGCCCATCAGCGCACAGAGCCACAGCCATCGGCTCGTTGCTACCGCTCGCCCCATGGCGGGAACCTAGGAAGTCGCGGGCCACGGGGTCAAAAAACGGGCGCGCCCTCGACGCTCGAGCACTGCTCTTGCTAAGGCAGCTCCCCATGACCGTCCGCCTCGACTACACCCTCGCCCTCGACACCGGCTCCGCGTGCGGGGTCACCCAGGCCCACCTCGCCGCCGAAGAAAGCGCCTTCCAGCTCGGGCTGCGGCAGGTGCGCGCGGCGGCCGACGCAGGCAACCTGGGCTTCTGGAAGCTCTCGCAGGACGAGGGCGCGGCGGAGGCTGCGCGGCGCCTGGCCGCAAGCGTACCCGACGACGTGCACGACATCCTCATCCTCGGCATCGGGGGCAGCTCCCTCGGAGGCCGCGCCGTCTACGAGGCGCTCGGAGGACCACCGGAGCTCCGCGTCGGACGCCGACTGCACTTCCCGGACAACAGCGACCCGTGGCGCCTGGCGCGCCTGCTGGACACGCTCGATCCCAATCACACCGCGGCGGTGGCCATCAGCAAGTCGGGCGGGACCGTGGAGACCGCCGCGTCGTTGCTCGTCGTGCGCGGATGGCTCCGGGAGGCCGGCGCACCGATGAACCGACACCTGATGGTCGTCACCGACCCCGAGCGCGGCTCGCTCCGTGCCCTCGTCGAAGCCGAGGGATTGCGGGCCCTCCCCATCCCGGCGAACGTCGGCGGCCGCTTCAGCGTCTTGACCGCCGTGGGCCTGCTGCCCGCAGCGCTGGCGGGGCTGGACGTCCACGGCCTGCTGCGTGGCGCCGACGCGATGCGCCAGCGCTGCGAGCAAGAGCAGCTCACCGACAACCCCGCCGGCCTGCTGGCGGCCCTGCACGTGCTGCATCACCGGCTCTACGGCCGCCATGTCCACGTATTGATGCCGTACGCCGATGGCCTCCGGGCCTTCGCCGCCTGGTTCGTGCAGCTCTGGGCCGAGAGCCTCGGCAAGCGCCACGCCAAGGACGGACGCCCCCTCGAGACGGGTCCGACGCCCCTCGCCGCCGTGGGAGCGACGGATCAGCACGCCCAGGTGCAGCTCTTCATGGAGGGCCCCCGCGACAAGCTCGTGACCTTCGTCTCCGTCGACGCTCCCGAGCACGAGCTGACGATCCCCGGCGAAGAGGGCCCCAACGCCTACCTCGGCGGCCACACCCTCGGCGAGCTCCTGACCGCCGAGCGGCGAGGCACCGCCATGGCCCTGGCGACGGACCGCCGCCCCAGTCTCACCCTGCACCTGCCGAAGCTCGACGCCCCCTCGTTGGGGGGGCTCTTCTTTCTCTGGGAAGCGGCGACGGCCATCGCCGGCGAGCTCTACGGCATCGACGCCTTCGACCAACCCGGCGTCGAGCTCGGCAAGCGCCTGGCCTTTGGGCTGCTCGGCCGGGAGGGCTACGAGCGGGAGCGCCGCGAGGTCGAATCCTTCGCCGCGGCCCGGCAGCCCCTCGTGTGCTGAGGCGCCCACTCATTCGGAGGCCCCAGGACCGACGAAGCGGGCTCGGGGCCGCAAGAGCACCCCGCTTTGGCGCTGCTCGAGAGCATGCGCCAGCCAACCGGCGGAGCGACCGAGGGCGAAGAGCGCAAGCTCGGCTCCACGCGGGAGACGCAGCGCGCAGCCGAGCGCGGCGAGGCCGAGGTCGAGGTTCGGTAGCTCCCCGGCGACGATCTCCGCCGCGTCGACGATCGCCTCGATGACGCGCAGCCGGCGAATCCTTGGTGCGAGACGCCGGGCCGTGGCCAGGAGCACGCGAGCCCGCGGATCGCCGCTCGGGTAAAGCGGGTGACCGAAGCCCGGAATGGGCTCCCCACGCCGCAGGAGCTCACGGATGTGCCGCGTCGCCCGCTCGGGACCTCCCACGTCCTCGATCAGGGCCGCGACACGCTCGCTCGCTCCCCCGTGGCGGCTCCCGCCCAAGGTCGCCAGCCCGGCAGCCACACAACTGTACGGGTCCGCCCCGGCAGAGGCCGCGACCCGACAGGCGAACGTCGAGGCGTTCAGCCCATGATCGGCACAGAGGACCAGCGCCTGGTCGATGGCTGCGAGGTGGCGGCGGGTCGGGCGGACGCCCAAGGCGCACGCAAAGGAGGCCGCGATCCGCCCGTGCCCTGCGGCCTCGACGGCGCGCTCGTAGCCGGCGCGCAGCCCATACGAAACCGCGATGGAACGGACGATGGTCCGCCCCGTGCGGCGGATCGCGGCCTCGCTGGCATCGAAGCGCGCGTCGTCGACCAGAGCTTGCGCGGCCAGGACGAGCCGAGCGATGTCCACGAAGCGCCCTTCGGCGGGCAGGCGCCCCCACGCGCCGCGACACCCCGGAGCGAGCCAGACGCGCCGGGCGCCTCTCGGTCGGCGAGCCAGCTCCTCGGCAAGCGGCGACCAGCACACCGGGAGCTCCAGCACGCCACCCCAGAGCAGCTCCGCGGCGGCCTCGAAAGACACCGAGGAGGCGAGAGCGAGCGCCGAGTGGCCACGGTAGGTGGGGACATCGCCGATCTCGGAGATCGCCGTGTCGAGCACGGGCTCGCCCCAACGGAGGGCGCCGGCCGCTGCCGGGCCGTGCCCTGCGCGAGCCTCCCGGTGGGCCCGCAACCGCTCCAAATCCGAGCGCGCGTACGCACGGCGGCGCCCGGAGGTCGTCCCGCGGCTGCGAACGCGCCCGCGGCTGACATAGGCGTAGAGGGTCGCCCGTTTGACGCCCAGAAACGCTGCCGCTGCAGCGGCGTCGAGCCACTCCTCGGCCGGGTCCGAGGCCCGAGATGGACGTCGCTTTCCACTACATTGATCCATGATTCAATGTTGATCATGAGCCTCTGGGGGACAAGCCTGCGCGGCAGGAGGCACCATGACGACGGGACTCGAAGAGGTAGTGGTCGCCGAGACGCGGCTGAGCGGCATCGATGGCGAGCACGGGCGGCTGCTGATCGGCGGCCTAGCGGTCGCCGAGTTGGCAGACAGCA
>JALVDI010000223.1 GCA_027009115.1 Polyangiaceae bacterium
AGCCGAGCGTGAGCTCAAGCGCCTGGCGAACATCCCGAGCCAGTCGCCGGAGAACAACGTCATCCGCACCTATCTCGAGTGGATCGCGGCGCTCCCCTGGTCCAAACGGGCCGACGCCCGTACAGACCTCGACGAGGTGGAGCGCAGGCTCGAAGCGGAGCACTTCGGTCTCGGCGACGTGAAGCGACGCATCCTGGAGCACATGGCCGTGCTGAAGCTCGCGCCCGAGGCCCGCGGCACGCTGCTGTGCCTGCTGGGCCCGCCCGGCGTTGGCAAGACCTCCCTCGCCCAATCGATCGCGGACGCCACCGGCCGCCCACTGGTCCGCGTGAGCCTCGGCGGCGTCCGTGACGAAGCCGAGATCCGAGGGCATCGCCGCACCTATGTTGGAGCGCTCCCCGGGCGCATCCTGACAGCGCTCCGCAAGGCGGGCGTAAAGAACCCCGTCGTCGTCCTCGACGAGCTGGACAAGGTAAGTGGCCAGAGCTGGTCCGGCGACCCGGAGGCGGCGCTCCTCGAACTGCTCGACCCCGAACAGAACGACAAGTTCACCGATCACTACCTCGAGCTCCCCTTCGATCTCTCCGAGGTGCTCTTCGTCGCGACGGCCAACGACATCGGCCGCCTCTCGGCGCCCCTGCGCGATCGCCTCGAGATCATCGAGCTGAGCGGCTACACCCTCGATGAGAAGGTCGCCATCGCGCAGCAGCATCTCCTCGAAAAAGAGCTCCGCCGCCACGGGCTCGGACAAGCCGCCGTGACCATCCCCGACGACATCCTGGAGACGATCGTCAGTGACTACACGCGCGAAGCAGGCGTCCGACAGCTTGGCCGACAGCTCGCCAAGCTTCTGCGGAGCGTCGCGCTCCAGGTCGCGCGGGGCGAGAAGACGGCCAACCCCATCGTCATCGACGCGGCGAAGGTGCGTGAGGTGCTCGGCAAGCCGCGTTTCTTCGCCGACGTCGCCGAGCGCGAGCGCCCCGCAGGGGTCGCCGCCGGCCTCGCCTGGACCCCGGCAGGCGGTGACGTGCTCTACATCGAGACGACGCGCATGCCCGGCCGTGGCCGCGTCGAAATCACCGGCCAGCTCGGGGAGGTCATGAGCGAATCGGCGCGCGCTGCCCTCGCCTTCGTTCGTTCCCACGCGAGCGAGCTCGGCATCGACCAGTCGTTCCTCGAAAGGAGCGACCTCCACGTTCACGTGCCCGCGGGCGCGGTCCCCAAGGACGGACCGAGCGCTGGAGTGACGATGTTCACGGCCTTCGCCTCGCTCCTCTCGGGCCGGCGAGTCCGCCCGGACACGGCGATGACCGGGGAAGCAACCCTGCGCGGGCGCGTGCTCCCCGTCGGCGGCATCAAATCGAAGGTCTTGGCCGCCCACCGGGCGGGCTTCGAGCGGGTGCTCCTCCCCAAAAAGAACGCCCACGACCTCGACGAGGTGCCCCAGTCCGTGCGCGACGCGCTGGACATCGTCCTCGTCGACGAGATGAACGAGGTCCTCGATCACGCCCTCGAGCCGCACGCATCCCTCCCCGCGGAGACCGCCGAGCCCGCACGGGGCCTCGACCAGAGAGGGACCCAGGGCGCCGATCTCAACCCCGCTGCGTAACGCCCACCCTCCATCGGCGTCTGAACCATGACCCTCGGGCCGCCCCATTCTCCCCGACCCCATCCACCCCAAGGGACGACCCGAGGCGACCTCCTCCCGACCCCGATCGCGACGCCCTCCCTCCCCTCCACAGTGTCGCGGTCGGGGTCACCTTTTTTCTCCGGGCCGCCCGCACCCTCCTCGGCGCCTTGAGCTCTGAGTTACCGCCGGCGTAGCCCCGCCAGGAGGAGATCGTGCAGCGGCTGCAGCTCCTCTCGTAGGCGCTCCGGCTCGGTGCGGAAAAGCAGCGGCGGTGCGTAAGCGGCGTGAGCGCGCAGCAAGAGCCGCGCCGTCAGCGAGGGATTCGTCACTCGGAAGGCGTCCGCCGCAGCGCCCAGGAACTCGGCGAAGAGGACCTGCTCCCGGGCGCGGAACTCCGCATGTGCGTCATGGATCGCGGCACAGCGCGCGCAGTGAAAGAGCTCGGGACCGTGGGGCCCTCGGGCCAGCGTCACGAAGGCGTCGAAGCGAGCGCGCAGCGCCTCGCACAGGCGAGCGTCGGGGGTCCCCGTCGAACCCAGGGCACGTCGCTCGGCCTCGAGCACCTGCCCGTGGACGTGCCGCGAAATCGCCCCCAGGATGGCCGCCTTCGATGGAAACTCCAGGTACACGGAGCCGACCCCCACGCGCGCCTCCCGAGCAATGTCGGCGACCGTGGTCTTCGTCGGGCCGTAGCGATGCGCGAGGCGGAGAGCTGCCTCGAGGATGGACCGCTGGCGCGCGCTCGTCACGGGCGGACGATAGCAGGCAGGAGCGCGAGGCGTCCCGAACTGGCGCACACGTGTGGTCCATCTTGGGGCCCGCGCGATGAGCCGTGAGGCGCCTGCCGGCGCCGACGATCCGTTCAATCGTTCTGCATCAGGCCTCGAACCACCCCTCCCTCGATGCGGACATGTCTGGCGGCCGGGTCCCGGGGCAGACCAGGCATGGTCATCACGTCGCCCAACAGCAGCACGACGAAACCCGCCCCGGCGCTGAGGCGCGCCTGCCGCACGGTGACCGCGAAGCCCCGTGGACGGCCCACGAGCTTCGGGTCGTCCGAGAGGGAAAGCGGGGTCTTGGCCACGCAGATGGGCAGACGCACCCCGGCGTCTTCGAGGCGCCGCAGCGCTCTCGCCGCCGGGGGCTCGATGTGCACCTCCTCGGCTCCGTAGAAGGTCCGGGCGACCGCTTCGATCTTGGCCCGGTAGGACATCTCGAGCTCGTAAGGGAAGTTGGGGCGCGCCTCGATCAGGGCGTCGCGGACGAGCTCGCCCAACTCTACGGCTCCCTGAGATCCCTCACCGAAGGCGCGGCAGGGCGCCGCCGCGACGCCCCGCGAACGACAGTGTCGGAGGACGGCGTCGAGCTCTTCGGGGGTGTCCTCCGGGAACACATTGACGGCCACGACCGCCGGCAGCCCGCGGCCGGCCACGCACGCCAGGTGGTGATCGAGGTTGGCCAGGCCCTTCCGGAGGTCGCCGTCCCCGTGGTGCTTCAGGGCGCGCACTGTCGCGACCAAGACTACGGCGTTGGGCCACAGCCCCGCGCTGCGGCACTTGATGTCGAGGAACTTCTCGCCCCCGAGATCGAAGCCGAACCCGGCTTCGGTGACGACGACCTCGGCGTGCCCCAGTCCGATGCGGGTGGCCAGGACCGAGCTGCAGCCGTGGGCGATGTTTGCGAAAGGGCCACCATGGACGAGGGCGGGCGTGCCCTCCCGGGTCTGCACGAGGTTGGGGCGAAGGGCGTCGAGGAGCAGAGCGCACATCGCCCCATCGGCCCCCAGGTCGCCAGCGGTCACCGGGCGCCGACCGCTCGCCTCGCCCACGACGATGCGAGCGAGGCGGCGCCGGAGGTCGTCCTCATCGGACGCCAGACCGAGGACAGCCATGACCTCGCTGGCGGCGGTGATGTCGAAGCCCGACTCTCGCGGCACCCCCCCGGAGCGTCCCCCCAGACCCACCACCACCGATCGTAAAGCCCGGTCGTTCATGTCCAGCACTCGACGCCAGCGGACACGCCGCGGGTCGAGCCCTGTCCCCCCCGCGAAATGGAGCTCGTTGTCGACAAGGGCGGCCAAGAGGTTGTGGGCCGCGCCAACAGCGTGGATGTCGCCGGTAAAGTGCAGGTTGATGTCGGTCGCCGGCTCGACCTGGGCGCGACCACCGCCGGTGCCGCCCCCTTTGATGCCGAAGACCGGCCCCAGAGACGGCTCACGCAGGCAGACG
>JALVDI010000224.1 GCA_027009115.1 Polyangiaceae bacterium
CGACGTTCACCTCGACGGGACGCGGCTGCTCGGTCATCCCAAGCGGCCGAGCGCTCTGGCGGTGCTGATCGGCCGAGGACGGCGCCGCCTCGCAGAAGCGATGCTCCTGCGTGACGAGCTGCGCGCTGCGGCCGGGCTGGCCCCAGAGCGGCGGCCGCCCCTGCCGCACGTGACCTTCGCGCGCATTGCCCGCCGAGTCGATCCGGGAGCTCGGCAGGCCATCGCCGCTTGGGCGCGGGGGCTGAAGTTCGAGGCGTCGCTGCCCTTGACGGAGCTCGCACTGTACACGGGGAGCACCGGCGGAGGGGCGCGTCGTTACCGTGTCGTCCTCCGCCGGCCGCTCCGGTCCCACCGGCGATCCCCGTCGTGACCACGCTCGACCTTCACGCGCTCGCGCTCGCGCTCCTGCGGCCTTACCGGCCCGGCGCGCGCCTCGCCTCCGGCGCGCGTTGGCTCTCGCTCTCGACGGAGTCGGGGCTGCGCCTGCGTTTCGAGGTGGACGGTGGCGTCGTCGACGTGGAGCTGAGCCCCCTGGCCCCGGGCGCGCGCTACGCTGCCCGCAGCGCCCAGGTGGCCTTCGCCTACCGCACCGAGGGAGGCCGCCGGGCCATCGATGGCGCGCGCGGGCGACGGCTCTGCGCCGAGCTCGCCACCATCGTCGAGGCGAACGAGGCGGTGGTGTTGGAGCTCCGGTCGGAGACGCGTCGCACTCCCCGCATCCGAGAGGTTGGCTCCGGCAAGCTCCTGGAGACCGACCCGACCGGCGCTTACGTCACCCTCTCTCCCTACGTGGGCTGTCTCATCGGCTGTCGCTTCTGCTACGCCCAGTCCCCGCTCGCGGCGAGCCGCCGGTGGACCGGGCTGCCGGACGTCCCCTGGGGAAGCTACGTCGACGTCCGCGTCGATGCTCCGGAGGTCCTGGCTCACGAGCTCGACGCGAGGTCGCCTCGCACGATCAAGTTCTGCCCGATCGTCTCCGACCCCTACCACGCCATCGAGGCGCGCTACGAGCTCACCGGGCGCTGCCTCGACGTGATCGCCGAGCGGCCGGGCTGGCGCGTCTTGATCTCGACCCGGTCGGCGCTCGTCTTGCGCGACCTGCCGCGCTTCGCTCGGCTCGATGTGCAGGTCGGCGTCTCGCTCCCGACCGCCGACGACGCGGCCCGACGGCACTTCGAGCCGCGGGCAGCCAGCGTCTCCGAGCGCGTCGAGGTCCTGCGCACGCTGCGCGGCGCCGGGATTCGGACCTTCGCCATCGTTCAGCCGATGCTCCCCGGTCCCCTCGACGCACTCGCCGAGCTGCTCAACGCCTACGCCGACTCGGTGACCCTCGACGTGCTTCGAGGTATGGAGGGCGCTGCCGAGGATTTCGCCGATCGCCGCTACGCGCACGCCGCCTCGCCAGCGTGGCAGAGAGCCCGTCTCGACGGGCTACGCCGGCGGCTTCGGGTGCCCCTGTGGGACGGTGAGCTGCCGCCCTGGTGAGGCCCCGGCTCGTTCGTGAGCCCGCAGCCTCGATCCAGAAGCCCACCGTGCTACCGTCCTCGCGCCTTGCGAGTGTTCCCCCATCGACTTCGGGCGCGCTTCGATCGCGCGCGCCGCTCAACGCCGTGACCGAGGCCCCCACACCCCGATGGGACGAGGCCTCGGTCCCGATGCGTCGGACGCCGCCGCTGGCGCTCCTCGCTGCGGTGGCGAGCCTGATCGACCTCTTGGGGACTCGGCTTTGGCTGCGGGTGCTCACGAACCGGGAGCTGAGCGGGTTGACCCATGGTGCTCTGATCGAGCTCAAGCGAGGGGGCGACTTCGTGCGCAACCTCGCGGGCGTAGCGGGGCTCATCGCGCTGGCGCTGGCTCTGTCGGAGATGATCCATCCACGGGGGCATGGCGGCTTGCTTCAGCGGGTCGGCATCGCGGGTTTCGCCGGCGTGTTTCTCCCGACGACCTTCTTGGCGACGGTCCTGCCCGCTCCGCGCACGACGCCGGTCGTGGTCCTCTTCGCGGCGGGCGCTGCCAACCTGCTCGTCGTGCTCCTGACGCTCGCCACGCTCCGCTGGAAGGGCGCGCTGCGCCGGCGGATGGCGCTCGCTTCGCTGGCGGTGGCCGCGTTCTTTGCGTTCACCAGCACGGTGCTGCTGCTCGTCGCACGGGTTGCCCTCTGGAGCGAGGGCTACCCCGTTGGGGTCGCGCTGCGGCGCGTCGGCG
The DNA here is from genome assembly GCA_027009115.1 of Polyangiaceae bacterium. Taxonomy (GTDB): domain Bacteria; phylum Myxococcota_A; class Polyangia; order Polyangiales; family Houyiibacteriaceae; genus JALVDI01. The sequence goes on from JALVDI010000224.1 coordinate 2,206, forward strand.
AAGGGGCCTGGCTCCTCGCGCTGCTCGCGCTGGCCTGGCTCTACGGGCCCTGGGCGCTGCGTGGCGTCTGGCGCGTGGTCGCCGCGCTCGGCGGCCTGGCGGTGGCGGGTGCCGCCTTCACGATCCTCACGGCCGCGCGGCGCAACTTGGAGCCCGAGCCCTACGAGGAGCTGCTCTACGGCGCGCTCCATGGCGATCTTTTCTCGGGGCTGCCTTGGGTCTACGCGGCCGTCGTCGCCGTGGCCGCCGGAGCGGCGCTCTCGGGGGCCTTCGCGCCGGACGGGCCCGCTCGGCAAGGGGCCGCGGGGCTGATGCTCGTGCTCGCCGCGGGGTTCAACCCGACGACCCCCGTCACCCTCCTGATGATGGTGCTCGGCGTGACCCTCCTGAGCCGCGCCGCGGTCGTCCAGAGCGCCCTCACCGCCCTGGGCGATCGGGCTCGCGAGGTCGACGAGCTTCGCCGCGAGCTCTCCGACGCGGGTGTCCCGGACTCTGGCGACGAGGGCATCGGCGAAAGCGTCGACGCCTGAGCCGCGGGCACGCTACCCTGATGCGGTGGTGAGGCGCGCGAGGTGGGCTGGGCGAACGCTGCTGTCGTCGCTCCTGTGGATGGCGGCCGCGCGCGGCTGGGCGCAGCCCGCAACCTGTCCGCCGGACCACGTCGGCTGCTTCGCCGAAGATGCCGAGTGGACGTGGGAAGACACCCTCGTGGGCACGGTGGACTTCGACTCGGGTTGGGTTCCCGCGGGGTCACCGGTGCAGCTTCGCCTCAGCTTTCATTTGGCGGGCGCGACGATGATCGCCATGGGAGGAACGCCGACCGCCTCGTGGCCGCCACCGCTCGAAGTGCGCGTGCCCGGTCGCGAGGGTACCGGTCTGTTCTTGGTCGACTACGGCATGGAGGTCCGCGCCTGGTTCCGCTTCGACGTCGAGGTGGCGGGTGTCCGCTACACCTTTGAGAACGAGATCGACATTCCGGTCCTGCCCATGGACCTGCGCTTTTACGACGAGCTGCTCTTCGACCCCTTTCTCCTTCCCGATGCGGAGCCCGCCGTCGTCGCCGATCGCACCGAGCCGGTTCCCCTCGTGAACCTGGATCTCGCGGGCTTCGTGGGCATCCCCGGGGTCGGAGGCGGGCTGCGGATCGACGCCCAAGGCGACCTGCGCGCGTCTTACCGAACCACGGCGATCGTCGTCCAGGATGCGGCGCCCATCCTCGAGGAGCTCGGCGCGACGGTGGTGCGGCCCGATGCCGGCGAGGCCGGGTTCGGTGGGAGCAAGGACCTGCTCATCCACCCCGAAGGCGTCTTGGACTACGAGGGCGCGCTCGTGTTCTCGCCGACCCTTTTCCTCGACGTCGTCGGGCGCGGGTTCGACTTCCCGCTCAGCGAGATCCCCCTCGACCTCGTGGCCCTCTCCCGGGAGGTCGTCTTCGACGACGTGCTCGTGCACGTGCCCCTGCCCGACATCGACGTGGCGGACAGGGCGGTGGACTTTGGCGAGGTCTTCGTGGGCGGTTCGTCCACGCGGCTTCTGCGCGTCGACAACCGGGGCGAGGCGCTGCTACGGGTCGATCTGGCACCCGCGGAGGGGTTCGCCGTCGAGCGGACCCACCTCGACGTTCCGCCGATGTCGTCGGCGAGGGTC
>JALVDI010000225.1 GCA_027009115.1 Polyangiaceae bacterium
TGGTGAAGGCCCCTCAGCGGCAGCGGCGACTGCCCCGAGGTCGAAGTCCAGCGGTGCGCCCAGGGCCGCTCCTTGACTTCGCTCACGGCGCCCCGATACTGGCGGGAGGCCCCGTGTGCGCGAAGATGCGGGGTTTGCCCACCTTTTGGGCGCTGGACGGGGGCGAGACGGATGATGAAGGCCTGGCTTGGCGGCACCCACGCGCGCGGAACCCGAGGCGTCGGCGCCGCGCTCCTTCTGCTCATTGGTTGCACCGATCCGCTGACGCTCACGCCGCCTCCGCGGCCGAGCGGGGGCGCCCAAGACGCAGGGGTCGATTCCGGTACGGGGCTGCCGGATTCCGGCCTCGGCGGCAGCACCTTGCTCGTGACGCGCGTGCAGCCGGGGCACGGCCCCTTCGTCGGTGGCAACGCGGCCATCGTCCGGGGGAGCGGGTTCACCGAGGAGGCGTTCGTCTACGTCGGCGGCCGCATGGTCCAGCCGGCCGACACGCGGCTCATCGACCCCAACCGCCTCGCCATCGTCTTGCCCGCCGGCGAGCCCGGCCCCGCGGATGTGAGCGTGCAGGTCGGCGACGCCGAGGCGACGCTCCCGGACGGTTACGTCTACGACTCCTTCTACGTCGAGCCGGGCCGGGGCGCGACCTCGGGCGGGACTTTCGTGAACATCGTCGGTCAGGGCCTCGAGTTCGTCGAGGGAGACGTCGTGCTCTTCGGGCGCACCCCATGCGTCGGTCTCGAGGTCGTGAGCAGCGGTCGGCTGACCTGCCGCACCCCTCCAGCGCCGGTCGGGACCGTCGACGTCACCCTCGTTCGTGAGGACGGGACCGAGGTCTCCATCGAGGATGGCTTCGAGTACTACGACAGCTCCGATCCGTTCAACGGGGGCCTTGGGGGCGGTCCGATCGAAGGCTCGATCAATGTCACGGTGCTCGACGCCATGACCGGCGACCCGGTCGAAGGCGCCTTCGTCCTCTACGGCGACGACGTCCGCACCGAGCACCAGGGCCTGACGAATCTGCTGGGCCAGATCGCTTTCAGCGGGCCGGACGTGATGCCGCCGGCGACGATCACGGCGGCCAAGTTCTGCTACGAGAAGACCTCGTTCGTGGCGTTCGACGCCCGGGACGTGACGATCTTCCTCGTGCCGTGGATGGACCCGATGTGCGGGATGGGCGGCGGCCCGCCTCCGGGGGGGCGTGGCCGCAACGGCTCTTTCGTGTCGGGGGAGCTCGTCTTCCTCGGGCCCAACGAGCTCGGGCCGAACCCCTGGGACATCGTGCCGCCAGCGCGGGAAGGATGGCAGCGGGTCGCCTATGTCTACACCACCCAGCCGTGCGCCGGCGACAGCCTCTCGTGCCTGAACCCGGACCCGGGCCTCGGCGGGGGGCGCTCCCGGATCCTGGAGACCCCTCTGGGGAGCCGAGGCTACCCCTACCGCATCTTCGTGCGCCCGGCGGCGCTCGCGGTGTACGCCCTCGCGGGCCTCGAGAACCCGACGAGCGGCGAGTTCCTCCCCTACGTGATGGGGGTCGCCCGGAACGTGCTCGCGGGGCCCGGGGAGGAGGTCACGGGCGTCGAGATCGTGATGGACATCCCCCTCGATCACTACCTCGATGTGCGCCTCGGGGACCTCCCCGGTCCGGGAAGCAACGGGCCCGATCGTTTCGTCGTGGGCGCCGACATCGACCTCGGAGGAGAAGGTCTGATCGTGCGCCGGGTGCGCAACAGCCGGATCGACGTGGTGCGCCAACGGAGCGTGGCGCGCGACTTCCGCTTCTTCGCGCAGCCGGCGCTCTTGGGAGCCATCGAAGACGGGCGCTACCGCATCGAAGCCTCGTGGGTCACCGGAGATTTCGACGCCGATCCGTCCACCCATCGGGTCGTTCGCGGCGTGCGGGAAGTCGACGCGGTCGTGCCGATCGGGGACTTCCTCGGGGTGCCTATCGCGACCGCGCCGGCGTTCGGCGAGCGGATCCCGGCCGACCGCGTGTTGCGCTGGACGACGAACGGCGGCGCTCCGCCAGACCTGCACTTGGTGCTCATGGTCGGGGGCGATGGGAACCCAGCCTGGCGCATGTTCGTTCCCGGCGACCGTCAGGAGGCGCCGATCCCCAACCTCGAGACGATCCCTGGGATCAACGACATCTCCAGTGGGTTCATCACCTGGGCGGTCTATGCGATCCGCATCCCCGGCTTCGACTTCGACGAGGTGACCTATGCGGATCTGAACGACTCGCTCTGGTCCGCCTGGGCGCTCGACATCTTCACCGCGCAGCGGTGACTCAAACCTTGGCTTTGGCAGGTGTACTCATGAGCCGCTTCGGCGCTCTCCTCCTCGTGTCTTCTCTCCTTGTCGCTTGCGGCGACGACGACATCACGCGCACCGACAGCGGCGTGCCCAACCCCATCGTCGACGGCGGCTTCGTTTGCTTCACACCCGACTCGAAGGCCTGCCTCGGCGAGGTCTGGCATACCTGCGAGCCGGACGGTGAGTTCCTGCGGGCGGTCCGTGACGACTGCGCCGCGCGGGGTTTGCAGTGCGTCGACGGCATTGGGTGCTCCGTCTGTCGCCCCGGCACGTTCTTCTGTGCGGACGGGAACGCCGTTCGTTGCAACGAGGTGGGCGACGGCTTCGATCTCGTCGAAGAGTGCCGGCTCGACGAGGGCAACGTGTGCCGCGAGGGGGCCTGCCAAAACCTCTGCGATATCGCCGTCGCCGACAAGAGCTACCAGGGCTGCGAGTTCTATTCGGCGGATCTGGACAACGCCGCCCTCGGCGCGGGCCGCGACGCCTCGTCTCAGCAATACGCGATCGTCGTGTCGAACCCGAGCCCGCTGGCCACCGAGGTATGGGTCGAGGTCAACGAGGCTGCATACGGCGAGGAGCCTCGGATCGTGGAGGTCGACCGGGTCGTTTTGCCTCCGGGAGATCTGGAGGTCTTCGAACTGCCGCGCCGCGAAGTGGACGGCGCCAGCAGCAACCGCTTGTGCACGCCGCCATCGGGCGCGTGCCCCGGGACGGAGGTGTGCGTTTGTGGCGGCGGTGGCCCCCCCTGTTTCTGTCGGCGCGACACCGAGGCGAGCGGGCTCAACGACGGCACTCACACCGCCTTGAGCTCGCAGGCCTACCGCGTGCGATCGCAGTTTCCGATCATCGCCTATCAGTTCAACCCGCTCGACAACGTGGACGTGTTCTCCAACGACGCGTCGCTGCTGATTCCGACGAGTGCCACCTCGACCTCGTACACGGTCGTAGGTTGGCCTCAGACCATCGCCGACGCCGACTGTGACCCCGAGACGCCCTCGTGCCGCGACATCGACTTCGATCCGAGCGTGGACGACGAGGATCTGCGTGCGTTCTTGACGATCCTCGGCGGTTCCCAGCGGGCCGTGGTCGACCTGACTTTGGGCGATGAGGTCGTGAAGGTGATCGGCAACCCGGCTCAGGGCATCGAGCACCCGCTGGGTCCTGGTGCGACGCTTCGGGTGGAGCTGGGGCCCTTCGATGTCCTCAACCTGGAGACGGACGGTTTGAACGCCGACTTCACGGGAACGCGGATCGACGCCTCGATGCCGGTCAGCGTCTTCGTGGGCAGCGAGGCGAGCGATGCGCCGCGCTTCGACACCTACGCGACGCGCCAGTGCTGTGCCGACCACCTCGAGGAGCAGCTCTTCGGAGACGAGACTCTGGGCACGGGCTTCATCATCGCCCGTATGCCCCGCCGAACGCAGGCTTTGAACCAGGCCTTCGCGGACCCCCTTGTCGACAGCGTCGCCGAGGTGAACGAGCCCGAGTGGGTGCGGGTCGTGGCGATCGCGCCCGGCGATACGACCGTGACGACGACGCTCCCGCCACCCAACGACCGCTTCACGCTCGGGCAGTATGAGTCGGTCATTCTCCGCGCTTCGCAGGACTTCCTGATGAACTCCTTGGAAGGGCGACCGGTGGCCGTTCTCCAAGCGCTGCCGTCGCAGCAGGCGGTGGGGATTCCGAACCGTTACCCGGGAGGTGACCCGGCGATTGTGGCGATTCCCCCGACGGAGCAATACCGGCGCGATTACGTCTTCCTTACGCCCGACAAGTACATCTTCGATTTCGTCGTGATCACCGCCGACCGCGACACGGAGATCCAGCTGGACGGGACGCCGCTCGATCCGCGTCGGTGCATCACCAGCCCGGCGGACGGCATCGAGCGAATGCCCGGCGATCCACCCCCGCAGCAGGTGATCCATCGCTGTCAGCTCTCGTTCCCAATCATCGGGCGCGCTTGCGATCCGGAGGTGGATCCGGACTGCGGGGACGCTGTCGACGAGGGGGAGCAGAACGATGGTGTTCATTCGGTGCTCGCGGATGCGCCGGTCGGGATCATCGTCTATGGGTTCGACCGCTTCGTCAGCTACGCTTATGCGGCCGGGCTGAACCTCAAACCCATTCCGCGTTGACGGCGCTTGGTGCGCTCGGCCTGCTAGTGGAAGTCGTGGCTGCCGGCACTCCCGGCGCCGGGGATGGAGCGCACGGGCTTGAAGACCGAGCCGAGGATATTGAGGGTGCCCCGCTGGCGTTCGAGCACGCCTTCGACGTAGAGCACCGGTGCGCTGCGGAGGATGTCGCGGTAGCGCGCGAAGACGTCCGGCGCGATGACGACGTTGACCATGCCGGTCTCATCTTCGAGGGAGAGGAAGACGAAGCCCTTGGCGGTGGCTGGGCGTTGCCGCGAATTGACGAGCCCGACCACGCGCACGGGGCCCGCGGGCTGCTGCTTTAGGCCCGCGAGGGTCGGCATCCTGGCGCGCTCTCGGCGTCCGGCGAGGAAGGCCACCGGGTGCGCCTTGGGAGAGCCGCCGAGGGCGGCGTAGTCGCTCGCGGTCAGCTCGGCGGCGGTCGGGGGCGCGAGGCGTGCAGGGGTCGGGTCGGGGGCTGGGCGATCGAGGGGGCCGCCGCGCGGGCGGGTCAGGCGGAGCGTCTCCCAGAGCGCCCGCCGGCGGTCGCCGCAGAGCGTGTCGAAAGCGCCTGCGCGAGCCAGGGCGAGGAGGCTGCGGCGGTCGAGGCGGCTGGTGGTTGCGAAGGCCTCGACGGAGGGGAAGGGGCGCGTGGGTCGAGCTGCTGCGATCTTCGTCTGGGCGCTCTTGCCGAGGCCGCGGACGCGGCCGAGCCCCAAGCGGAGGGCGAAGGGATGCGGCCCTCGGGGGGTTTGTTCGAGGGTGCACTCCCAGGACGAGGCGTTGATGTCGGGGCCGCGGAGCTCGACTCCGTGGCGCTTGGCGTCGCCGAGGAGGGTCCCGACCGGATAGAAGCCCATGGGCTGGGCATTCAAGAGCGCGACGAAGAACTCGGGCGCGTAGTGACGTTTGAGGTAAGCCGAGGCATACACCAGGAGCGCGAAGCTCGCAGCGTGGCTTTCCGGGAAGCCGTAGCTCGCGAAGGCCGCGAGCTGTTGGACGATGCCCTCGGCCACGCTGCGGGGGATCCCGTTGCGTTCCATGCCTTGCAAGAGCTCGAGAGCGACGCGCGTCATTTCGGCTTGGTCGCGCTTGCGGCCCATCGCCCGGCGAAGCGCGTCGGCTTGAGCGGGGGTAAAGCCCGCCGTCGTGATCGCGACCTTCATGCCCTGTTCCTGGAAGAGCGGCACGCCGAGGGTGCGGCGGAGCACCGGTTCGAGGCTGGGGTGCAGGTACGTGACGGGTTCCTCGCCCCGACGTCGCCGGAGGTAGGGGTGCACCAATTCACCTTGAATGGGGCCCGGTCGGACGAGCGCGACCTGTACGACGAGGTCAAAGAAGCGCTCGGGGCGTGTCCGGGGCAGCACGTTCATCTGAGCCCGCGACTCGATCTGGAAGACGCCCACGGTGTCGGCGCGTCGAATCATCGCGAAGGTGTCGGGGTCGTCCGGCGGGATGGAGTGCAGTTCGAGGGGGACGCGGCGCCCTTCGCGCACTCGCCGTAGCGCCTCGGAGAGCATCGTGAGCATGCCGAGGCCGAGGAGGTCGAACTTCACGAGGCCTACGGGGCCGAGGTCGTCCTTGTCCCACTGGATGACGGTGCGGCCTTTCATCGCCGCCGGTTCGATGGCGACGACGCGCGACAAGGGCTGACCGGTGAGGACGAAGCCCCCGACGTGGATGCCCCGATGCCGGGGCAACCCCTCCATGCCTCGCACGATACGGAGCAAGGCGCGGGTACGGCTGCTTTGGGGGTCGAGGCCGGCGCGTTCGAGCCCCCCACACGACAGCATCGCGGCGGCGCTGCGGACCTCCATGAATGGTGCCGCGGGCAAGGCGTCGGAAGGGACGGAGTGCCCGACCTCGCGGGCCAGCGCGTCGCCGAGTTGCGCAGGGAAGCCGAGGACGCGCGCGGCGTCTCGGACGGCGCTCTTTCCACGCCAGCGGATCGTCTCGCAGACCATCGCGGCGTGGTCGCGTCCGTAGCGTTCGTAGACGTACTGCAGGACGTCCTCACGATCGTGGTGAGCGATGTCGATGTCGATGTCGGGAGGATCGCCGCGTCCCTCGGAGAGGAAACGTTCGAAGAGGAGGTCGAGCCCGATGGGATCGACCGCCGTGACGCCGAGGCAGTAGCAGACGACGCTGTTGGCGGCGCTGCCTCGGCCTTGCACGAGAATGTCGCGGTCCCTGGCGAAGCGGACGATGTCGGCAACGATGAGGAAGTAGCCGGCGAGGCCGAGCTCACGGATCAGGCCAAGCTCGCGGCGGAGCTGAGCTTCGTGTGCGGGCGTTGGGTGTGGATAGCGTCTCTGGAAACCTTCGCGGACGAGCGCTTCGAGCAGTGCGTCACCGTCCTCGACGCCCTCGGGCAAGGGGAAGGAAGGCAGGCGCGGTCTCAGGTCTTCGAGGAGCCGAAACGAGCATCGCTCGGCGACCTCGAGGGTGCGGAGGACGCCAGCCCGCTCGTCCTTCCATCGGCGATGGATCGCGGCGGGGTCGTGAAGGTGGCGCGCGTCGTTGGGGAAGAGACGGTCGCCGGCGTCGTCGAGGGTCACGCGGTGCTTGAGGCAGAGCAGCGCGTCGTGGAGGGGTTTGTCCTGGGGAGTGGCGTGACGTGCGTCGGAGGTGACGAGCCAGGGGGTGTCGAGGCGCTTGGCCAGGTCGAGGAGGCGACGCGTCCGCTCCACGTCCTCGAGGAGCCCGTGGTCGTTCGCTTCGAGATAGAAGGCGTCGCCGAAGATCTCGCGCAGGGCGCCGGCCAGTGCGTAGGGATCCTCGGCGCGCTCGACGGCGCCCTCGCGCCCGCCACTCAGGCAGATGAGGCCGCGGGTTTGAGCGAGGGCTTCGAGGGTCGTGGCGGGCCATCCGCGGGCCCGATGGCGGGCGTCGGTGATCAGCTCCGTGAGGCTCTCCCAGCCGCGAAGGTCTTCGCAGAGTAGGACGAGGGAACCGTCACGGTCGAGGCTGACTTCGGCTCCAAAGATGGGGCGTACCCCCTCCTGTCGGCAGGCCTCGGCGAAGCGGACCGCGCCGCCGACGTCGTCGAGATCGGTGAGGGCCAAGGCGTCGAGGCCGAGCCCGGCGGCGCGGCGGGCGAGCTGTTCTGGGGTCGAGGCCCCGTCGAGGAAGGAGAAGGCGCTGCGCGCGTGGAGCTCGGCGTAGCGCTTGGTCACGCGACCACCTCCCACTCGTCCTGCCGAGAGGACGAGAAGCGTCCCAAGAGCAGGGCCGAGAGGGGGCCTTCGAGCTCGGCCCAGGCGAGGAGCGCGGCGTAGCGCTTGGTCAGTCGAGCCACGCGACCACCTCCCACTCGTCCTGCCGAGAGGACGAGAAGCGTCCCAAGAGCAGGGCCAAGAGGGGGCCTTCGAGCTCGGCCCAGGCGAGGAGCTCCGTGACGGCTTCGCCCCGCCACCAGGGACGCAGCGCTCGCTCCACGCGGCTGAGTCGCAGGATCCGTCGACGGCGACCGGCGAGGTTCGCGCAGCCTTCGACGACCCGCACCGGCGGCTGGAGGTGTCGCCAGGGGAGGGCCTCGCCCGGCACCGGCGACAAGGGGGATCCGTCCAGGCGCTCGCCGATCCAGCGGGCGCGTTCGAGGGGGTGCCCATGCTCGCTGCGAGACGCGCGCCGCACCGCCTTCGATCCGAGGCGAGCGCGGAGCCGAGCGAGGGCAACCTCGCGGGCGTCGCTGCGGTTCGGAGGGAGGCCGTGCGGCATGGGCTCGGTCTGCCGGGCGTAGGGGACGGCGTCGTCGACCTCGAGGATCGCGCCGCGGATCGGACCGGGAAGCGCGAGCGATTCGAGGCGGGCGCGAAGGAGGGCCAGGAGTGTGCGGGGATCCGTCGAAGGTTCCCCGCAGCGCGCGAGGCAGCGGAGCTCTCGCCGCCCGCACCGCAGCCGTAACCGCAGCGCGGTGATGCCCCGGTCGCGGTTCCTCACTCGCTTGCAGAGGCGTTCGAGGGCCGGGGTGAGGAGGAAGACGAGGGCTTCCCGATCGGCGAGCGGTTCGTCGAGCTCGAGGATCGCGCGCTCGCCTTCGCTCAAGGAGAAGGTCCGAGGCCCGCGAGGGTCCTCTCCGTTGGCGCGGCGGCGTGCCTCGGCGACCTGAGGACCGAAGCGTGCGCCGAGGGAGGTCGCGTCCATCGCCCGAAGCTGCCCAACGGTCCGCACGCCGAGGCTGGCCAGGAGCTCGATGGCCTCGTCGTCGAGCTCGAGGACCGAGAGCGGGGAGGCGTCGAGGAACGCTCGCGCCTCCTCTGGGGCGATGTGGCGGACCCCTTCGGGGAGCGAGCAGGCGGCGGCGTGGGCGACGGTGGCGTCCGGCCCGATCCCGACGCGTATGGGGGCGAGCCTGTCGAGGGCCTGAGCCGTGCGTTCGCCCCAAGCGGTCCAGCAGCGTTCTTCGTCGAAGGGTTCGGCCCAGAAGCGGTCGTCGCCGGCCTCGCTCGCGCGCGGAGAGGCGCGCAACAAGGTTCCCAGGACCCAGCGGCGTGCTTTGGCGAGCCGACGCGGGTCCAAGGGACAGCTGAGGAGATCACTCACCCGGGCGCGCGCCGTGGCGAGGGTTTGACCTACGAGGATGCCCCGCTGCTGCGCCAGGACGTTGCACCCGACGACCCGCGCGGCGCTCCCTCGGCCTTGGTGGATGGCCAGCGGACGCTCAGCGAGAACGCGGACGCCGTGATGTGCGGCGATCGGGAGCGCGGGGACGAGGACGCAAGCGATCGGTGCGGATGTCGTCACGGAGAAGTTCACCTCCCCGGCCGGAGCCGGTGTCGATCGAGAGCGTGCGTGTGGTCGGGGCGTCGCCGACGGATGCGCGAGACCAGCGGATGGCGGCGAGGGAGACGCGGGCGCGTCGAGGGACGCGAAAGGGGGAAGGCCCGATCAGCAGTAGCCGGGTAGCGTGCACGCGCAGCAGCCGCCGGAGCCGAGGGGCGACGTCGGCGCGGGCGGGCGCGTCCAGGCAGACCACGAGCTCGAAGGCACCGGAGCGGAGCGCCAGATCCGTGGCGACCCAGGCCTCGGTGGGGTGGGGTGGGGCGACGACCCAGATCGCTCCCTCCGTCGAGGCGGGGACCCAGGCGTGCGGGAGCGTCGAGGCGGTGGCGTCGACGACGAGGCAGTGGGCGCCGTTGGCCGCCGCGTGGCGTACCCAGAGGACGGCGAGGGTCAGCGCGCCGCCACCGGGGGGCGCGTCGAGGTGCAGCATCTCACCGGCGGCGAGGCCGCCCTCCAGGTGTGCGTCGAGGGCTTCGATGCCCGATGGAAGAAGGGTCGCGTTGCGAGCGTCATGGCGCGCGGGGGCCTTGACGAGGGGGCGGAGCGCTTCGAGGGTGCGTCGACGTTCGGCAGGAGAGCCCATGGCAGATCGGCGGGTGACTGAACGGATGAACAGTCTACGACGCCGCTCGGACACTGGCCCTCCGAGTTCGGTCGGCGAGCCTTTAGTGGCTCAGACAAGCATTATTTGAAGACTGTCTCGTCGTATTTACTCATGTATATGCGCCGTCTCTGCCTCTGTCGGCTATCCGGGGATCAGCGTTGCTGGGAGAGTCGCCGCTCCACGTGCCACTGCCAGCCCACCAGGGCCAGCAAGCCGACGGTGAGCAGCGGCCAGAGCACGAAGAAGAGCCCCGCGTTGACGTCGCGGTAGGTGACACCGAGCAGGTTCGCGACGCGCAGCTCGAAATCGACGCAAGCGAAGTAGAGCGCGTAGGCGAGCTCTTCCAGGGTCATGCCATGGCCTTTGACGCGCGGCTTTGCGTACGTCTCCGCAGCGTGCGGATCCGTTGACGTTGCCGGATGGCGATCAGGGCGAGGGAGAGCATGAGCAGGGGCCACAGAGCGCAGAACAGCAGGAGGTTCACGAGGCCATAGCCCCTACGCGCGCCGAGGCCCGTTGCTCGGCCCGCGACCTGGAGCTGTCGAATCGTCGCTCCGTAGAGCCCATCGTCGGAGGTGAGCACCGCGGGGAGCACGGCCCGGTGGGGACAGCCCCGGTCGTGACAAGCGCGCGAGCACCGCTGTGGGTCCGGCCCGTTGGGAGGCGCCGGGAGGTACGTCAAGGCGCTCGCGACGAGGAGCCACGGCGCGCCCATCAACGCGAGGGCGAGACCCAGCGCCCTTGGCCACGAGGGCGAGGGTTTCGAGTCATGGGTTTGGCGAGCGTGGGGCATCCTCGAGAGGATACGGCGCTCGTCAAGGTGTCTCCCTCGAGGCGCTGGGCCCGTTTTGCCTGCGCCACACGAGCGACAAGCCTGCGGCGGTGACGAGCAGGCCGCCGAGGAGGGCCAGCGGTGAGGGCCATCCGTCGAAGAAGAGGAGGTCGCCGGCGAGGCCGAAGAGCGGCGCCGTGTAGCTGGCCGCGGCGACACGAGCGGCGGGCGCGGCCTTGTAGGCGAAGGTCATGGCGACCTGTCCGAGGGTCGCGAAGAGGCCGACGGCGGCCAGCGTCCCCCACAGATGCAAAGGGGGCAGCGCGATGGCCGAGCCGGTGAGCGTTCCGTGGGCGGTGAAAGCCAGGGTGCACGCGCCGACCTGGAACCAGAAAACCACCACCCGCGGGTCGTCGGTGCTGCCGAGGCTTCGGACCGCGACGTGGGCACCGGCGGAGAGGAGCGTCGCGGCCAGCGCCCACAGTCCGTAGACGTTGCCCACGCGCAGCTCGGGGCCGACGATGAGCGCGCTGCCGGCGAGCCCCGCGCCGAGGGCGAAGCGTACTCGTGGGGACGAGCGCTCGACTGCCCCGAGTGTGAGCGGGGCCAAGAGCGCAACGGCGATGGGCTGCAGCCGCGAGAGGATCGAGAGGTCGGCCATGGCCAGGCCTTTGGCGGCGGTGAAGAAGCAGAACATCGCGCCGGTTCCGAGGGCTACCCGGAGCGCGAGGACGCGCCAGGCGCGCACGCCGATTCCTGTCTTTCTACAGAGGGAGAGGGCGAGCGGTGCGCTGATCGCCGTGCGCCAGACAATGACCTCGAGGGCGCTGAGCTCCGCGCGCGCGACTTTTACGGCGCCCACCATGACGGTGAAGCAGAGCGTCGCCAGCATCATCAGGAGCGGCCCGCGAGGGGACGCGGGCGCGCCCGTCATCGGCGGCGCCAGACCAGCGTGAAGTTGTTGGCGGGCATGGCGACGCGCTCCTCGAGGGCGAGACCGTTGCGTTGCGCCAGGTCCTGTAGGTCGGAGAGATCGCGCACGCCCCACTCCGGATTGCGGGCGCGGAGGGACGCGTCGAAAGCCGCGTTGCTCGGCGCGGTGTGCTCGCCGTCGATCGTGTAGGGGCCGTAGGTGACGAGGGGGGCGCCGGGAGGGAGCTTGCCCGCGCCGCGGAAGAGGGCCTCGGTCGCGCTCAGGGGGCTGATGTGGATCATGTTGATGCACACCACGGCGTCCGCATCGGGCCATGGGTCGCGCACGTCGAGCGGCAGGGGAGGCAGGAGGTTGGGGAGCTTCGCGTCCGCGACGTACGCGCGGATGCTCGCCAACGCCTCGGCATCGAGATCGGTGGGTTGCCACGACAGATGCGGGAGTTTCCGGGCGAAGTGCACAACGTGTTGGCCCGTGCCGCTCGCGATCTCGAGGACTCGACCTTGGGTAGGCAAGACGCGCCCGAGCACCGAGAGGATCGGGTCGCGGTTGCGTTCGGCGGCGGGAGCGTGGCGTCGGTCGTTCATCCTTGGTTCGTTGGCATCGTTGGTTCGTCGTTGGTTCGTCGTTGTCGTCCGCGGATCGTCAGTGGGCGCCGAGGGCGAGGGCGCCGATGTAGAGGGCATAGCAGGCTACGAGAAGCGCGCCTTGTCCGCGAGACAGGCGGCCGCGGGGAGGGAAGAGCCGCGCGAGGATCCACAAAAGCCCCGTGACGCCGATCATCGCGGGGGCGTCGAAGCGCCAAAGGTTCTCTTCGCAGGGGCCGGGGGCGATGACCCCGGGCAGCCCGAGCACCCCCAGCAGGTTGAAGAGGTTGGAGCCCACGACGTTGCCGACCGCGATGTCGTGCTCTGAACGGCGGGCCGCGACGAGCGTCGCCGCCAGCTCCGGTAGGGAGGTGCCGAAGGCGACGACGGTCAGTCCGATGACGCCTTCGCTCACGCCGGCGGCCGCGGCGATCGTCCGGGCACCCCACACCAGCGTCTCCGAGGAGGCCAGCAAGGTGACGAGGCCGAGGGTGAGCCAGCTCAAGGCTCGGGCGGTCGATAGAGTACCCGGCGACGTCTCCAGCTCGGGTGCCTGTCGTTCGCGGAGGCCGCGCCAGACGACCCAGGACAGCGCTGCGACGAGACCGCCGAGGAGCAGCGCGCCGTCGGTGACGTCGAGCCATCCGTCGGAAAGCAGCGCGGTGGCGACGAGCATCACGACGATCAAGACCGGGAGCTGGCGGCCGAGAATTTCGCGGCTCACTGGGAGCGGGGCGACGACCGCCGTGGCGCCGATGACCAGCGCGATGTTGGTGATGTTCGAGCCGAGCGCGTTGCCGATGCTCAGCCCCGTCGCGCCCCGGTAGGCAGCGATGGCGCTGACGAGCAGTTCCGGCGCCGAGGTGCCGAAGCCGACGACGGTGAGCCCGACCAGGAGAGGCGAGACGCCGAGGTTGCGGGCCGTGACCGCCGCGCCGAGGACGAAACGGTCGGCGCCCCACAGGAGCGCGACGAAGCCGCCGGCGATGGCGAGGCTGGGGAGGAGCCAGGGCATGGGTTCGGGGGCTCAGCCCTCGCCGCTCCCGAAGCGGAGCCAGAGGTAAGCGAGGGCGAAGACCGCCTGGATCACGACGCCCAGAGCACTGGCCC
>JALVDI010000226.1 GCA_027009115.1 Polyangiaceae bacterium
CGCCCGGTCCGATGAAGACATTCTGCCCCAAGACGCATCGCTCACCGATCCGAGCCCCCTCGCAGACATGCACGAAATGCCAGACCTTGGTGAGTGCACCGATACGCGCCCCTTCGTCCACGACGGCGGTTTCGTGGACGAATGCGCTGCGGTGAACGAGCGGCTCAGACATCGCCGCCCTGCCCCCGGCACCCGATGGCGACCTCGCCGCCGCCGCGCCGGAGGGAGCGAGCGCCCGCCTCCAGCGCCCGCACCACCGCCAGGCCAGAGCGTCCGTCCGCCAAGGGGGCCCTGCGGGTCCTGACCGCCTCGAGGAAGGCCTCACACTCCCGCCGGAGAGGCTCCGCCATGCGAAGCGCGGGGATCCGAATATCGCCGGTCCTGACTCGAACACCGTCGGCGTAAGAGAGCGAGCGCGGCGGCGGTTCGACGCCCTTGTCGAAAATCTGGAGCTTCTGATCTGGAGACGTATCGTCGAACACCGCCATCTTCTTGCTTCCGACGACCGTGACCATGCGGGTCTTGTGCGGGTCGAGCCAGCTCACGTGCACATGGGCCAGTCGCTCCCCCGGATAACGCACCGTAGCGAAGACGACGTCCTCGATACCGGCTTCTTTCTGCAGGAAGACGCCGCCAGTGGCGGCGACGGAGGTCGGCTCGGAACCCAGGAGGTAGCCAGCGATGGAGAGGTCGTGGGGCGCCAGAGACCACCAGGCGTTCTCGTCCCGACGGACCACCCCGAGGTTGAGGCGACGACACACGAGGTAGAGGACATCGCCGAGCTCCCCAGCGTCCACCAAGGCCTTGAGCCGCTCGACGACTGGATGGAAGAGCAGCAAATGCCCAACCATCAGCACGCGCTCGTTCCGCTCGGCGAGCTCGCACAGGCGCAGCGCGTCCGCGCTGGACAAGGCAAGAGGCTTCTCGACCAGAAGATCCTTCTTTGCGTCCAGGAGCTGCTCCGCCAGCGACGCGTGCGATGAAGCATCGGTAGCGATGACGGCGGCGTCGAACTCACCCAATGCCTCGTCGACGGAGGCAACGACGCGAACGCCGGGGTACGCGGCCTGACGCTCGGCCCGGACCTTCGGGTCACGGTCCACCACGACCGCGAGCGCCCCCATGGAGGCGAAATTGCGGACGTGGTTCTGACCCCAGCCGCCGGCGCCGACGACGGCGACCCGGGTCACGACACCCGCTCGAAGACGACAGCGAGGCCCTGACCCACCCCGATGCACAGAGTGGCAAGCCCGAGGGTCGCGTCTTGGTCCTGCATCGCCGTCATGAGGGTCCCGACGATGCGCGCACCGCTGCAACCGATGGGGTGACCCAGCGCAATCGCACCGCCCAGGACATTGACCTTCGCTTCATCGAGGCCAAGTTCGCGAACACAAGCGACACTCTGCGCGGCGAAAGCCTCGTTGAGCTCGATCACGTCGAGATCGGCCACGGCGATCCCGGCTCGCGACAGGGCCTTACGGGTGCTGGGAACCGGCCCGATACCCATGTAGTTGGGGTGCACGCCTGCCGACGCGCTCGCCACGACGCGGGCCAGGGGGGTGAGGCCCTGCGCCCTTGCCCAACGAGCGCTCGTGAGCAGGATGGCGGCGGCGCCATCGTTCATCGGCGAGGCGTTGCCGGCGGTCACCGTGCCCCCCTCCTTGAACACGGGACGCAACCTCGCGAGGACCTCCACGCTCGAGTCCGGGCGGATGCACTCGTCGCGCTCGACAGTCTTCTCCGTGTCTCGCTTGTGAGCGGGAGGAACCGTGACGGGCACCACTTCCCCGGCAAACTTGCCGGCCTGCCAGGCCGCGGCCGCCTTCCGATGCGAGCGTACGGCGAACTCGTCCTGATCGGCCCGACTAACCCCGTAGCGCTCGGCCACGTTCTCGGCCGTCATCCCCATCCCGATCAGCGGAAAGCGCTCCGCCATCTTGGGGTTCTGAAAACGCCAGCCGAGGCTCGTGTCGTAGACGGTCGGGGGACGGCGCGGGAACGCCTCCGCTGGCTTGGGAAACGCATAAGGCGCGCGGGTCATCGACTCCACGCCTCCGACCACCAGCACATCGGCGTCGCCACATCGGATGGCGCGCGCTCCTTGGATCAGGGCCTCCAAACCTGAGCCGCACAAGCGGTTCACGGTGACGCCCGTCACCTCGTAGGGAAGCCCTGCCAAGAGCACCGCCATCCGGGCGATGTTGCGGTTGTCCTCGCCCGCCTGGTTCGTGGCGCCCAGAATCACCTCCTCGACTGCCTCCTTGGCCGCCGGCTGACGATCCAAGAGCGCGGAGATCACGTGGGTGGCTAGGTCGTCGGGGCGAACCGCCGCGAGGCTTCCCCGAATGCGTCCGATGGGAGTGCGCAGCGCGTCGACGAGGACGGCGTCGTTGTCGGCCAAAGACATGGGAGCGCTTGTAGCTCCGGGCAGTCCTCCCGGGCAAGGGACCGGCTTCGCTGCCCACCCTCATGCCCCCCGCGCCTCACCCGGGAGCACGCTCCTGCGCGGCGCGGTGCGCCTCGAAAGCCTTCGAGGTTTCCTCGCCCGACCGCCGGTACTGGGGCGGACTGTGAACCCGTGGCCTATCCGGAGCCCCCTGTTCGACAGCCCACGAACAGCTCAGCGGAGCATGGCGCGGCAGTCGGCGACGTATCGCCCCTGTCCCTGGTCGACGCAGGCCTGGTACGCCTCCATCGCGCCAGCGTTGTCGCGCAGCGACTGCAGGGCGGCCCCAAGGGTGATCCACGCCTTCGACGAGGTGGGATCCAGGGTCGTGGCCCGTCGGGCAAGATCCCGAGCCTCGGCGAACTGGCTACGGTTGAGGAGAGCGTAGGCCAGATCCGTGAGCGCCTCGTGCCCGTTCGGGTTCACGGCGATCGCCTCACGAAGCTTCTCGATCTGACGGCGACCACGCAGCCCGCGGGCCTCGGCGTAGAGCTCCTCGTAGCTGCCGGCGGCCGCCTCCTCGGCGCCGTCCTGAGCCTCGGCCCCCTCGGCCTCCGCGGCGCCTTCGACCCCCTCGGCGCCAGCCTCCGCGGTCTCCGCCGCACCCTCCGTCGTGCCTTCGACCTCCGCGCCTTCGGCCCCCTCAGCGCCAGCCTCCGCGGTCTCCGCCGCACCCTCCGTCGTGCCTTCGGCCTCCGCGCCTTCGGCCCCCTCGGCGCCAGCCTCCGCGGTCTCCGCCGCACCCTCCGTCGTGCCTTCGGCCTCTGCGCCTTCGATCTCTGCGCCCTCGGTCTCCGTGGTCTCCGTGAGCGCGACCTCCGGGAGCGTCGGTGGAGCACCGGCCAATTCGACTGGCTGCGGCAGGAACACCTTCTGCCAGAGCACGTAGCCACCAATCACAGCGAGCCCAAGCACCAGCGAATAGATCGCGATCCGCTTGGCGCGAGCGTCGCCTTGTGACAGCGGGGGCGTGTCCGTCTCCAGGTCTTCCCAGGTCTCCTGCTCGAGCTGCGCTTCGTACGTCTTGGCCGCGAAGAACTCCTCCGCGACGGCGGCGTGGTCCCCCGTCTCCGTGATGGCTCGGATGGTCTGCGACGAAGTGGTGCGTCCCCCCGATTTCTTCGTCGGCTCAGCGCTCGCCTCTTCTGTCGGACCCTCGCTGGGCGCCTTGGTATCCGTAGCGGCGCTGTCCGCCGGCGCCTTCGAGGTCCGCCCGCGCTTCTTCTTGCCGCGCTTCTTCTTGCCGCGCCGGCCTTTCGGCTGCGCCCCCGAGGACGCCTTCTTCGCCGCGGCCTCTTCCTCCGCCTTCTTCGCCGCCGCGGCCTCTTCCTCCGCCTTCTTCGCCGCCGCGGCCTCTTCCTCCGCCTTCTTCGCCGCCGCGGCCTCTTCCTCCGCCTTCTTCA
>JALVDI010000227.1 GCA_027009115.1 Polyangiaceae bacterium
CGACCGCTGCAGTCTTCATCGGTGTCGCAGGGATCCGAGCAGACCCCCGTGCACTCGGCGTCGCTTCCGCAACCCAAGTCGCGGGCGCAGATCAGGCTGCCTCCGCAGTCGTCTTCGCTTTGGCAGAGCTGACCTTTGTCGGAACGGCAAGCCGCCAACAGAGGGAGAACGAACAAAGCTGCGACCAAGAGATGTCTCATGGGGCGTATCCTACCCCACATCTCAACAGCGATCGTCGATCGACCGTGGACTGGGCGGGATCGGTGGCGCATTCGCCTTTGAGATGCGCGACCGCAGCGAAAAAGAGCGGCGCCCACCCTCAGGTTCCATCGGCGTCCGGTCCGCCCGCGGCGTCCGCGCCGGCGCTCGCGTCCTCAGTCCCGGTGTCCCGGCCGGCGTCCCTCGAAGCCCCGACCCGCGCGCAGAGCATCCCCGAGCACGTCCGCCCGGCGGGACACTCCTCGCTGCTCTCGCAGGGCTGCTCGCAGGTCCGGCGGCAACGTTCGCCGTCCACACAGGGCCATTCCCAGCAGACCAGATCCGCGCGACAACCCGACGGGGAGCCGCAGGTCTCACCGACGCCCGCGCCGGAACATGCCGCGAGTAGACACACGGCAACCGAGAGCAACCAGCGCATGCCTTCCCACGGGCGCCCGAGCACCTCGACGCACCCTCGCCTTCCCCGTTCCTCACCAACGCTGCGCTGCACGCCCTCAGCCGCGCGTAGCCCATCCCTCGAGGCCGACCGCAGGCGGTTGGCCTCCGGGATCGCAGCAAGACTTCTTCGCAGCGCCAGCTCGCTCATCTCTTTCCTCCAGCGCTCGCATCCTGGGACGCCGGCCTCTGAACCGCAACCTCGTCGGCCCCGACCTCGGCAAGGGCGTGAGCGAGGAACGCGAGCGCGCTGGCGTCGAGCTCGTCGATGACGAACCCCTCGCCCTGTGACGTCCAGCGCCCCACCGGCGCAACGGGACCTCCCATCCGTCGGCCGTGACGCTCGCGACTCGCCGTCACCCGATGACCGCTCGGCGTTCGGTCCACGCGCATCGTCACCCGCACCTCCATCGGCGAGAGCCAAGCCACCACGAGCCGGTTCTGAGCATCGCCACCAAACTCCAGGCGGATGGGCGCGACCGGGTCGGTCTCCAGCTCGTCGAGGAGGTCCCGCAGCAGTCGAAGGGCCCGCTCGTCGTGGGGCGACGGCGCAACGCCCGAGGCCGCCCACCCCAGACCCAGCAGCGCCGCGAAGCCGAAAGCCGCGCCTGGATGTCCGAGCACGAGCGCGCCTACCCCGCCGCCGAACGCCGCCGCCGCAAGAGCCCGTCGAGCGGCACGGCAACGCCCGTGATGAACCCGGGCCCGCAGCCGTGCGTCGAGCTCGCGGCGCAGCCTCGCCTTCGTCCCGCCGAGCCGCCTCCGCCGCGCACTCATCCCTCGTCGCAACGGAGCAGGTGGACGTACACACCGTCCGCTGCGGTCACGACGACGGCGTAGTCGCCGGAGGCATGGCGCGCGACTCGGCCCCAACGCGCCGTTCCGTCCGGCGCCCGCAGGACGAGGGGCACTCCGAGGACCACGCCGGCGTCGGTCGGCTCGGCGAGGATCGCCACGACCTCTCGGGCGGCGTCTCGCCCACTTCCCTGCGGACGATCCGCCACGAAGAGCGCGCGCCGAGATCCTGCCGTCGCGGCGTCGACGTGCAGCAGCCCGTAGCCCCTCGACGCCACGAGCGGAATCGGTCCCTGCGCGCGCCCGCCGCGAACGGCCACGAGACCCACGGCCGTCGCGGCGGCCATTCCCACCGCCGTGTAGCCGACGAGCATCGTCTCGCCAACGGCCGCCGCCGCGATGGCCGCCGGCTCGTAGACGTTGGTGAGCGGCACCAAGACCACCGCCTGCAGAGGATCCTTCGAGAGGTCCACGCGGAGCAAGGGCGAGGTCGCCTCCCGCGGATCGAGGAAGAGGAGCTCGTTCGTCGACTCCACCGCAACGGGAGCCGCCCCGCCCATCGAGGCGGGCGTCAGATCGCGGCGGGCGAGCTCCCGGCCGGTCGCATCGAACGCTACGTAACGCAGCCGCATGGAGTCGCCCCCTCCGTCGGTGTAGGCGACGACATGACGCCCCTCGACCGCCGCCACCGCCGGCGCGAAACGCTGGTCGGCACGACCGCCGACCTCCCGCCAGCGCTCCGGTCGACCGCCCGTCTGCACGACCGTGAAGCGGACCGAAGCCGAACCGTCGACGGTGGCCAAGCCCACGTGGGCGTCGTCCAGCCGGCCGAGCCCCGGCGGCGCCGTCCGGGCGACGCTCAGGGCTCGGGGCAGGTCCTCGCGAAGGATCGGCCGCGCCGGTCCTCCCCGCCGCAGAGCCACGGCCCAGACCTCCTCGCCACTCCCGGTGGCCGTCCTCGCGTAGCCGGCGAAGACGAAGCCGTCGGGCCCCACGGCCGTCACGTTCGCGGGACCCGGCCGAGGCCAGAGGCGCAGAGGCACCTCCGTGAGGCTCACGCAGCCCCGCGCAGGCGCGGTTGTCGCCGGTCGATCCGCAGGCCGAAGCTCGCCGACAGGGTCCGGCGGCTCGGCGGCGAGGCGCTCGTAGTCGTCGAGCCCTTCGAGAGGATCGTCGCCCGGCTCGGTGGCTCCTCCCTCGGTCCGCGCTTCGGAGGCCTCCCGCTCCTGAACGCCCCCTGCCTCCCCTGCGCTCCGGCCGGACTCCTCGGCGGAGGCCTGCTGCGAAGCCTCGCTCTTGTCGTCTCCGCAAGCGAGAAGCGTCAAGAGGCCCACGAACAGCACGCGTCGCACCCAGGAAGCCTCCTCGCCGCACGGCCCCGATGCAAGCGTGCTATGTGCACCGCGCATGCGCGCGGCGAAGCTGCTCGGCCCCGGCGGTCCCCTCGCGAAGGCCATCGCGGGCTACGAACACCGGCCCAGTCAGATGGCGATGGCTGACGCGGTCGAGGCGGCCATCGCCCATGACGGCGTGCTCCTCGTCGAAGCGGGCACCGGCACCGGAAAGACCTGGGCGTATCTGGTGCCTGCGCTCCTCAGCGGTCGCAAGGTGATCGTGTCGACGGGCACCCGAACCCTCCAGGACCAGATCATGGAGAGCGATCTCCCCCTGCTGGCCAAGCACTTGAGCGTCCCGGTGGAGGCGGCCTGCATGAAGGGGCTGGGCAACTACCTCTGCCTCCGCCGCTACTCCGAGTTCCGCAAGAGCGCCGCCGCAGCAACCCCACGGCTCGCCCGCCAGCTCCGGGTGATCGACGAATGGCGCGAGACGACCCCGACCGGCGATCGCGCCGAGCTCCCCCTCCCCGAAGACGCGGAAGCCTGGTCTTACGTGCAGAGCGGCTCGGACACGCGCATCGGACCACGCTGCACGTTCCACGACGCCTGTTTCATCTCGCGCATGCGCCGGCGCGCACAGGACGCCCAGATCGTCGTCGTCAACCACCATCTCTTCTTCGCCGACCTCGCCCTGCGCGGTGGGGGCGGCGGGGGCGTGCTCCCTGAGTACGAGGTGGTGATCTTCGACGAGGCACACCAGCTCGAAGATATCGCCACGCTCTTCTTCGGGACCTCCGTGTCCACCGGCATGCTCGAACGTCTGGCTCGCGACGCCGCCCGGGCCCTCGAGAACGTGGGAGGCGAGCTCCGTCGAGCCGATGTCCTGCGCACCGCCGCCGAGGAGTTCTTCCAGCGGTTGCCCCGCCCGAACGCCGCACGCGAAGGCGGACGCGTCCCGCTCGACCGGAGCGTCTTCACGGGCGAGCTCGAGGAACGCTTCTTCGCCCTCGACGACGCCCTCGAAGCCCTGGCCGCCCACTGCAGGCTCCGCGTCGCCGAGAGCGAGAGCATGGGACCGATCGCCCGGCGCGCCGGGGAGCTTCGCGACGGCCTCGCCCGCATCGCCGATGGGGCGAGCTCTCGGGCCGTCCCCTGGGTGGCCCCCCGAGGCGCGGGCATGGCCATCGGCGTCAGCCCCGTCGACGTCTCCTCGATCCTCGAAGAAAGCCTCTTCCAGGCCGCCGACGCGGTCGTCCTCACGAGCGCCACCCTCACTACCGGCGGCGACTTCTCCTTCATCAAGCGCCGGCTGGGCATCTCCTTCGATGTCGACGAGCTCAGCCTCCCGAGCCCCTTCGACTTTGGCGAGCAGGCCGCACTCTACATCCCCGAGCACATCCCGGACCCGCGCTCGCAAGCCTTCGCCGCCGACGCCAGCGAGGAGATCCTCAGCCTCGTCGCCATCACCAAAGGCGGCGCCTTCGTGCTGTGCACCAGCGCGCGCATGATGCACACGCTCGCCGAGGCCTGTCGCCCCACGCTCGTCGACCGCGGACACGAGGTGCTGGTGCAGGGGATGGCCCCCAAAGCAACCCTCCTGGAGCGCTTCCGGGCGCGTGGCGACGCGGTCCTCTTCGCGACGGCGAGCTTCTGGGAGGGGATCGACGTCCCAGGTGACGCGCTTCGGCTGGTCATCATCGACAAGCTCCCCTTCGACGTGCCGACGGATCCCTTGGTCCGAGCCCGCTGCGAGCGTGTCCAGGAGCAGGGCGGCAACGCCTTCATGGAGCTGCTCGTCCCAGCGGCAGCCCTCGCGCTCAAGCAGGGCTTCGGACGCCTCCTCCGCTCCCAGCGCGACCGCGGCCTGGTCGCCATCCTCGACTCGCGGCTCGTCAAGAAGGGCTACGGGCGGGTCTTCCTGCGCAGCCTTCCGCCCGCCTCACGGTGCTACTCGCGGGAGGAAGCCCAAGCGTTCTGGGAGCGCGGCGAAACTTCCTGAGGGCCTCCGCCGCAACTGGCGCGGCGATGCGTCGACAACAGGGCAATCCCTAAAGCGCATCTCAACGTACCCTCGCCGGCCACTCCGCAGCCGGGTGCGACGCAAGCCGCGTCCACGAGCCGAGAGCAATGCGAGTCTCGTGAAGGTAAGAGAATGGCGGCAGAGGCCCGCTGGTCGCGAAGCGGCGATGGAGGGTCTTGAGATGTGCTCCAGCCTTCGCGCCAGCGAACTTCTTCCCAGGAGCCGAACCCCATGCCCGACCCGAACATCTCAGGCCTTCCCCGCCGCAACACCGCTGCAGTCTCGTCGCTCAGCGCATCCCGCCCTTCCTCCGGCACGTCGACGCCCCAGGCCGCGCCCCAGGACCCGGAAGCAGTCCGGGAGGCCGCGACCAATCAGGTGCACCAGCTCATGTGCTCACCTCCAGCCCCCGGCGCGCGCGTGGTTCTCGACACCATCCACAACGCCTACGCGACAGCAGGAGGAGATCCGGCAATAGCTATCCCCATCATTCTCAGCAATGGCGAGGCCGTGCGACGCCTCGGCACCATGACCGTAAGAGAGCTCGAGAACCTCCTGAGGCCAACGCTGCGTGGTGCCGCCGGACGCATGGCCCGCCGAATCCGTGACGCTATCCAGGTGCGGATTCAGGCGGGGATGCGGCCCGTGCTCCGGCGCGCCGTCCAAACCCATGTCGAGCAGCTCCGCAATCAGCGCAACACAGCCCTCGCCTTCCTCGAAGCGCCGGCGGGCACCCCCAAGGCGCAAAGGGCCGAAGAGGTCGCGCGCAACCACGGCATGACCCGCAGCGAGCTCGCCGCGCAGCTGCGCGAGCACTACGATGCCCAGATCGAAGCCTACGAGGCCTACGATGGACACCTCGCCGGTCAGGGCTGGCAGGCCGGGGACTTCCCGGAGCTGGCCGCCCGAACGATCCAGCGCATGTTCGGTCGGCTCTGTGGCCGATCGATGGCCGCCGAGGCCCTCCAGGAGCGGAGCACCGAACCCTCGGCCCTCGAAGAGGCCGTCGAAGACACGCAACAAGTCGGCGAGCTTCTCCACTTTGCCATCTCCGTCGCGGAAGCCGTCACCGAGCTAGGCGCCGCCACTGCCGCCGAAGCAGGCCTTGCGGGGCTGGGGGTGGGCGCGTCCTTCCTCGTCCACCACGAAGCGATGGAGTACCACGAGACGTACATCCGCGACGTCCGCGCCCTGGTCGAAGGCGCTTCGGCCCACTGATCTGCTCGCGCGCCGCCCCGCTGTCTGCTCCTGTGGTGGGTAGAGCGCGGGGCGGGGACACGTTCCTCACGAGCTTGCCACCCCAAAGGCGCGCAACCGGCGCAGCATCGTCAACCTCCAGCCGCCCCAACCTCGGGGGTTTCACCCGCGAGCTCTACCAACTCCCGGGGGTGCGCGAGACGGTGCGCATGGACCACATCAAGAGGCACTACTTCGAGAGCCACGGCGACGTGAACCCGACGCGGATCGTGCCGCTCGGTCCCGAGATCGACCTCGACGCGCCCCACGGCCGCGAAAGGATCGGCAACGCAGGCTGACGGTTCGCGGGGCCGACGACTGTTCGCGAGGCCGACGACTGGACGATTACGGGGGGAGAGTCTGGACGGCGGGCGCGTCGCCGCTCTGGCCGGGCCACAGCTCCAGGACAAGAAACGCCAGCGCAGCGCCCACCAGGAGCGCCAGCAGCACGATCAACGCAGCCCCGACCCAACGCGACTTCCCCGAAGGCTCGCTTGGGGGCGGAGGCCCCGGAGCGAAGGACGGCGAGGGCTCGGGAGGCGATGCCATGGACACCGGTCCCGGGGGTGCGAGCGGAGGCGGCAGCCCCAGCGAGCCGGCGGACACTTCCGTCGCCTCGCCCGGAGCGTCGCCGATCATCACGTTCGTGTCGGCGTCGTGGAGTGCCGCCTCCAGCGGCTCGGTGAACCGGGCCAAGGCTTTGGCGGGGCTCGTGTCGAGCTCGATGGCCTGGAGTGTGGCGGCGACGCCGGGGAGGTTCTCGGCTCGTTCGAGCATCTTGTGCCCGAGCAACGCCCACAGGAGCCCGGCGACGTCTCCGCGCTCGATCGCGGCCGCCTCGGGCACGGCCTCCTTGAGCATCTGGCGCATGAGCCGTGCAGTCTGCGGACGCTGGCGGGGCTCGGACGCGAGGCATTGAAGGACCACCCCGTCGAGGGCAAAGGGCACCTCCGCGAAGGCGCCCGGCGGCGGCAGGCCGCCGTCGGTGATGCGCGCGATCACTTCGGAGTCGGTCTGACCCTGGAACAAGCGGCGCATCGCCAGCATCTCCCAGAGCACGACGCCAAGCGCGTAGATGTCGACCCGGCGATCCACCGGTCCACCCAGGAGCTGTTCCGGTGCCATGTACCGCAGCTTGCCCTTCACCCCCGAGCCGGCGTCCGTGACATGGAGTCGGTCGCGCGCCTTGGCGATGCCGAAGTCGATGAGCTTCACGTCACCGCGGGCGCCGACGAGGATGTTCTGCGGGCTCACGTCCCGGTGAACGACGTCGAGGAGCCGGCGGTTGTCGTCACGGGTCTCGTGCGCCGCGTGCAAGCCCGACGCACACGCCATCGCGATGGCGGCGGACATGGCCGGCGCCAAGCGCAGGCGCCGCGACGCCAGCTCCTGAAGGAGCTCCGAGAGCGCCGCTCCATGCAGGTACTCCATGACGAGAAAGTACTGGTCCGCGTCCTTGCCCAGCTCTTCGATGTGCACCACGTTCGGGTGGCTGATGCGGGCCGCGATGCGGGCCTCGTCGATGAGCATCTCGATGAATCTCGGCTGGCTCGCCAGGTGCGCCTTGAGCACCTTGACGGCCACCTGCTTACGGAACCCGGCCGGACCGGAGCGCTCCGCCAGGTAGAGCGTGGCCATCCCGCCCGATTTCAGGCGCGCAAGGATGTCGTAGCCCCCAAGTCGCTGCGGATCCGACACGCCCGCTGACCCTAACACGCGCCGCGCGGGCTGCGCAGCGGGCGGGCCCCTCGCCAGGCGCGCGCCCCCTGGTGCCTCAACGACCGGAGGCCTTCTTGGCGATCTTGGCCCAGCTGTCCTTGAGGCCGATCGTCCGATTCAGCACCAGCCCGGCCGGGGACGAGTCGGGGTCCACGACGAAGTAGCCCGTCCGCTCGAGCTGAACACGGGTGCCGGGCGCGGCGCCGACCATACTCGGCTCGATCTTGCAGCCGTGCAGCACTTCGAGGCTGCCGGGGTTGAGGTGGTCGAGGAAGGAGGACTCACCCGCGTTCGGGTTCTCCACGGAAAAGAGGCGGTCGTAGAGACGCACCTCCGCGTCGAGAGCGTGCCCCGCGCTCACCCAGTGGATCGTGCCGCGGACCTTGCGGCCGTCCGGCGCCGTGCCGCCGCGGCTTCCCGGGTCCCAGTGGCATCGCAACTCGACGACCTCGCCGCCTTCCTTGACTACCTCGTCGACGGTGACGAGCGCCGCCCCGCGCAGGCGCACCTCCCTGCCGGGCGCCAAACGCCACCACTTCTTTGGGGGGTCCTCCATGAAGTCGTCGCGGTCCACCCACAGCTCCCGACCGAAGGGCACCGGACGGCTCCCAGCCGAGTCGTCGCCGGGGAGGTTGGCCAGGGCAAAGGTCTCGACCTCGTCGGCAGGCCAGTTGGTGAGGACGAGCTTGAGCGGCCGCAGGACGCCCATGACCCGAGGCGCCGTCCGGTTGAGGTACTCGCGCAGCTCGTGTTCGAGCAGCCCCACGTCCACGACGCCGTCGTGCTTGCTGACGCCGATACGTTCGCAGAAAGCGACGATGGCCTCGGGCGGGTAGCCGCGGCGGCGCATCCCGGCGAGGGTGGGCATCCGAGGAT
Organism: Polyangiaceae bacterium; assembly: GCA_027009115.1. Lineage (GTDB taxonomy): Bacteria > Myxococcota_A > Polyangia > Polyangiales > Houyiibacteriaceae > JALVDI01. The sequence continues at coordinate 8,638 of JALVDI010000227.1, forward strand.
CATCCCAGCCTTCCACGTGCCCTTCGCCTACGAGCTTCTGGAGCTTTCGCTTGCTGAGCACCGTGTAGGTGAGGTTGAGGCGACCGAATTCGATCTGGCGCGGAGGGTCCGGGATCTCCAGCGCCGCGAGGAACCAATCGTAGAGTGCGTGGTGGTTGATGAACTCGAGGGTGCACACACTGTGGGTCACGCCCTCGATGGCGTCCGACTGCCCGTGCGCCCAGTCGTACATCGGGTAGATGCACCAGCGGTCGCCGGTTCGGTGGTGCGGCACCTTGCGCACGCGATACATCACCGGATCACGGAGCTTCAGATCCTTGGACTGTAGATCGATCTTGGCCCGCAGCACCGCCTGCCCTTCCTCGAACTCACCGTCGCGCATCTTGCGGAACAGCTCGAGGTTCTCCTCCGCGCTTCGGTCGCGATCGGCACTGGGCGCACCCGGGGTGTGGAAGTCGCCCCGGGTGGCGCGGATCTCTTCTTCGCTGCGCGTGTCGACGTAGGCCAGGCCTTTGTGGATGAGGCGCTCGGCCCATTCGTAGAGCTGCTCGAAGTAGTCCGAAGCGAAGCGCGGCTCACCGTGCCAGCGGTAACCGAGCCAGCTCACGTCACGCTGGATGGACTCGACGTACTCCGTCGACTCCGTCTCCGGGTTCGTGTCGTCGAAGCGGAGGTTGCAGCGCCCGTCGGGGGCCAACCGCGCGAGGCCGAAGTTGAGGACGATGGACTTGGCGTGGCCGATGTGGAGGTAACCGTTCGGCTCCGGCGGAAAGCGCGTGCAGAGCGGCCGCGTCAGCTTCCCTTCGGCCAGTTCCTGGCGGACGAGGTCCGCGACGAAGTTGCCGGGGTGTCCATCGGTGGGGCGTTCGGTCGTCATGGGGCGGCCACCCTAGCGCGCCGAGTTCCCCCCAGTCGAGGCGACGCGCCGGCTCAGGCCGCCAGGGCGGCGGCCACCTCGTCGGCCTGGTCGAAGGCGTCGTCGACGAGCTCTTCGGCCTCTTCTTCCGGCAGTCCGAGGCGCTCGACAATGGAATTGACGAGGACATCGTAGTCCTCCTCCTCCTGATCGATGTCGCGCAGGCGGGCCACGATGGCAACCGCCGGAGGCACCTGCTCGTCGCCATGCCCGTAGTCGTGGTGATGACCCCCGATGGAGCGAACGAGCTCCTCGGGAAAGCCCCACTCGGCGCACATCGCGGCGCCGATGACGGCGTGGTCGTAGCCCAGCACCTCGCGTTCGAGGGCCGGCAGATCGCCCTTTCCATCGGCCCAGGCTTCGCGGATCGGCAGATACTCCTTGGGCCGCGCTTTGACGAGGAGGGGCACGGCCATCTCCTGCAGGAGCGACGCGGTGAAGCTCGCGCTGGCGCTCGCTGGGTGCGTCTTGGACGCAATGGCCCGAGCGACCGCCGCCCGTCGTGCACTCGCCTGCCAGAAGCGCGTGGCGTCGCACCCTCGACGCGGTCTGGGGAGCGCGTTCTTCATGGCGACCGACAGCAGCATCGACTCCACCTCGGCACGCCCGAGGAGACTCATCGCGTGCTGGACGTTGCCCACGGGGTGGCGCAGCGAGTACGCTGGGGAGTTGGCCAACCGCAAGAGACGAACCGACACTTCCGGGTCGCGCATGAGCCCCTGGGCGATGTCCCCGAGGGGCGTGTTGGGGTCTCGGAGCTGGCGCATCGCCTCGGCCACCACGGCGGGAAAGGAAGGCAGCTTGAACTGACCCAGGGCGTCCTTGAGGACCCGCTTGGGGTTCTGTTTGCGCCTCTTGAACCACCCGATCATCCGCTCACTCCGCTCACTCCGCTCTCCTGGCCATCTTGTTGGCGAAGATGCTGATGAGTCCACCCAGGAGCATGTAGCCCACGACCACTTCGGCCATCACCATCGCCTGCGCGGGGACGGAGGATGGGAGCACGTCGCCGTAACCGAGGGTCGTCAGCGTGACGAGGCTAAAGTAGTACGGCGAAAGCCATGTGGGCGCGCCTCCGTAGTCGATGTCGACCTGCTGGTAGGCCGCCCCGAAGAAGATCGTCACGATCGCAATCCACGCCCCCAGCCGCGCCAGACTCCGGCCGCAGTCGCTCGTCGCCCACCACACCCAGTACAAGATAGCGTGGTAGCGGCTCCGACTGCGCAGCTCCGCCAGGTAGTTCTGGTCCATGATGAAGCGGCGCAAGAGATACGCGTGGCTGAAGTCGACGTCCCGGATGTCCGCCTCGATGAACAACGCCTGCTCGAAGTCCTCCAGGTGGCGCAGCCGCGCCCGACGAAAATCCACGGCGCGAAAGATCGCTCCTCGCACTCGGGTCTCCACGAGGTCGGCATGAGAGAGGTCCGCACCGCTCAGCTCGGCCCCCCGCAGATCGGCGCGACGCAGCCGCGCGCCCTCGGCTTTGCATTGGCGCAAGTCGGCTCCCGCGAGGGTCGCTCCTACGAGGCTTGCGTGGGAGAAGTCGGCCTCGAAACACGAGGTGTCCGCGAGCACCGCGTCACCGAAGCCAGCCTGGGAGAGCACGGCGTGGTCCAGGATGGCCCCCGTCAGATCGGCCCGCGCCAGCTCCGCGCCGTGGAGCACAGCGCTGTGCAGCACCGCCCGTGTCAAGCGTGCACCCACGAGGCGAGCGCCCGTCAAGTCGGCGCCGCTGAGGTCGGCGTCGCTGAGATCGCAGCCGGTGAAGTCGCGTCCTCGGAGATCGGCGCCGGCGAGGTTGATGCCGCGGAGGTCCGTGCGCCCGTCGATACCGCGGGGGTCGCCCCCACTGAGGTCGCGGCGGTGTGGACCGTCCTCATCCTCGTCGTCGGGGGCGGCGCGCTCGGGCGGAGGCGGTGGCGCGATCGACGGGGGCACGGTCACGAGGGGCTCGGAAAACCATGGGTCCTCGAGGCCCTCGACGAGCTTGCGCAGTCCGGACTCATCGGCGGGCTCGGGCGTGTTCAACCCCCGCGGGTCGAAGGGTGGATCCGGCGGTCGGGAGAGCCCTGGACGGGCCCTCGGCGGGAGGCTCGTCGGCCGGTCTTCGAGGGCGGCGAGGGCTTCCTCCAGCGGCGTTGCGGCGGACATCGTCTCGGTCCTTCGGGCGACCGAAGGCGAACCTTGAGCCCGGAGCAATCTCCTCAAGGTTGGGGAGGGATCGACCGAGGTTCGTGGTGCGCCCGGGAGGAGCCATGGGATCGAGCCGCGTTCGGAGAAAGTCCAACAAGCCCGTCTGTACCGTTGCGACGCGGGTCGTTCAGCTGGCGATCCAAGAGAACTGCTCCGCTGCGGAGCTCGGCAAGCTCGCCGCGAGCGATCCGGCGTTCGGAATGCGGGTCCTCGCGGTGGTCAACAGCCCGGCGTTCATGCTCGCGCACCGGGTCACGGACGTGCGGCAGGCGGTGTCGCTGCTCGGCGTCCGTGGCCTGCGCAACCTGGCCCTGAGCCTGGTGATCTCCGACATGGTCCCGGTGGGGGAGGAGGGGCGGCTGCTGCTGGCCAACTCGCTCCGACGGGCTCTCGCGTGCCGGGGGATTGCCCGGGCGCTCGGGTTTCGGCAGACCGACAGCTACTTCACGGCAGGTCTCTTCCTCGAGACGGGCCTGCTGGCGAAGGCTCGGGACGACCTCCGGCGCGCCTTCGAGATCGCCCGCAGCCCTGCCGCTCACCGCATCGTCCGAGAGCGCGCCGCCGGCGAGCTGGCCCACCCCATCATCGGCGCCGAACTGGCCGAGCAATACAACCTCGGCGAGGAGATGGTCGCCGCCATCGCGCACCACCACGACCCCACCCTGCCCGAAGGCAGCCTCGCGCAGGTGTGTTGGCTCGCCGAGCGCGTCGCCGGCGTCTTCGAGGGCGGCGACATGCTGGGGGCCAGGAACGAGGCACTGTCGCTGGGCGCGCAGCTCGGCGCGGCCACAGAGGACCTGGAGGCCCTCTTCGCCGAGCTCCCACAGCAGGTGAGGGAAGCGGCCGCCGCCTTCGATCGAGACGTGGGCGAGCAGCCCGATCTGGAAGCGCTCGTGCGCGACGCCAACCGCTCTCTCGTCGAGATGAACCAGCATTACGAAGACCTGGTCCGCCAGCTTCAGCGCCTGATCGAAGAAAAGGAGGCGCTCGAGACGGAGCTCCGCGCCGCCAACCAGAAGCTCGCGGAACAAGCCACGACGGACGTCCTGACGGGTCTGGCGAACAAGCGCGCGTTCGAGGTCGCGCTCAACCGGGACCTCGCCCGGGCCGACCGCCAGGGACAATCCCTGAGCCTCGTCGTCATCGATGTCGATCACTTCAAGAAGTTCAACGACACCTGGGGCCACAGCACCGGGGACGAAGTGCTCCGCGGTGTCGGCGCGCTGCTGCGGCGCCTGGTCCGGACCGGTGATCTGCCCGCCCGCTACGGCGGCGAGGAGTTCGGTGTGATCCTCCCCGACACCGACGCCCTCGGTGCGCGAACGGTGGCGGAGCGCATCCGCTGCGAGCTCGAGGCGCTGACCATCGACGGCCCCGAAGGCCCTCTGAAGGTGACCGCGAGCTTGGGTGTCGCCACAGTCCAGGGTCCCGGGTGCGAGCACAGCGCGCAGATCCTCTTCGAACGCGCCGATGCCGCG
>JALVDI010000228.1 GCA_027009115.1 Polyangiaceae bacterium
CGAAGTGTCCCTCGAACCGCAGGTGGTGCCGCCGTCAGGGCAGCTCACTGGCCGCGTCCGCGTGACCACCCCTTCCGGCACTCCGGTGCGAGGGGCCCAGGTGCAGCTCCAGATCGAGGACGATCGGAGCGAGCGGCAGATCCTGCGCACCGACGACGAGGGGATCGCTCCGGTGCGCATGCAAGCGCCGGCCTATCTCGCCGGTGATGTGCAGGCCCAGACGCTGCGCGTCCGCGTGTCGCATCCGGCGCACGGGGTGCTGCATACCGCGGCGTCGTTTCTTCTTTCGCGGGTGCAGTGGCGCGTGGACGCGACCGCTGAGAACGGCGCGATCGTGCCCGAGGTGGACACGGAGGCGTGGATTGCGGTGACGGACCCGCAGGGCGCGCCTGCTCCGGCGGGGACGCGGGTACGGGTGACCGGAGCGGCGGTCGTCGATGGCGCGGCAGAGGGGAGTGTGGACGCCCACGGCCTGGCGACCGTGCCTCTGTTCGTCCGCGATGGAGAGGCCGGACCGAGACGCGACGGCGGCTGCGCTGGACACGCGGGGGTGCCCCTCGACGTCGAGGTCCTGGGCGAGCGCTCCGCGTCCGCTCGCGTCTGCGTCCGCGTCGCGACAGGAGCCCGGGTACGCCCGCGCGTCCGCCATCGAGTGCTCACTCCCGGCGGCGTGCTCGAGGTGTCCCTCGCCCGCCACCCCGAAGTCCGCGGGCGGCCGGTTCTCGTGGAGATCCTCGCTCAGGGGCGCGCCGTCGCCGCTGCCTTTGCCGAGGGGGACCGCGCCCGGGTGACGCTTCCAGCCTCCGTCGCCGGCGTGCTCCAGGTGCGCGCGCGGCCGGTGCTGCCCCACGATGGGCGTCACCCCCTCGACGACTTCGGTGGCTCCAGCCTCGCCGCCGGTGCCCTCGACGCGGTCCTCGTCCGGCCCGCCGATGCGTTCGCGTTGACGGTTCGGACCGACCGGCCGCGCTACCATGTGCGGGACACAGCGGAGCTCGCGCTGCAGACGAGCGCGGCGAGCCCTCGGGCCTGGGGCGCGTTCGTCGTGCGGGACCTCGCCGCTCACGGGGGCGAGGAGCCCTGGAGGCTGAGCTGGATGCGCAGCGCCCTCGATGAGGCCGTGCTCCGTCCCGGCGCCGAGGGGGCCGAGCTGCTCCTTCGGGCGTCCCTCGCCGCGCGCCTCGGACCCGACGCGGCGCCTCATCGGGAGCCCCCGCTCGTCCAACCCTACTGGCGCGAGCTGCGGGTTCCTCCCGCTCAGCGCGGGACGCTCCGCGACCCCGTGGCCGCCCGCGATCACCTGCGGCGACGTCGCATCGGTCAGCTCATGGTCGCGATCGAGCGCATCGTGGACAGGCTCGACCTCGACGCGGCGCGGCGCGCCGGTGTGCTGGTCCGCCGGGGGGGCGGCTTCGACTTCGACCCGCAGCTCATCGCCAACCTCGTGCGGCAGGAGCTTCTCACCCGCAGCGCGGCCGAGACCCTCGGCGGTGAGCTGGCGACCCTCGCGATGCTCCAGGCGGTCGACCCTTCGTTCTCCTTCCGCACCGTGACCCAGAGGATCGCCCGCGCCCGACTCGTCCGGCTCATGGTCGCCACGGTGGCGTTCACCAACCCGGACGATCCCAACGCGGCGCGGGCGTCGCAGGGACAGCCGCCGCGGCGCTGGCTTTCGCGGATGGTGCAGCTCGGGATGCTGCGGCCGGCGGACCTCCTCGATCCCTGGGGGCGGCCTTACGAGCTGCGGCCGACGACCCGCCCCGTGGTGGTGCTCAGCGATCGCGCGCCGACCTGGGAGCTGGCCAGCGCCGGACCGGACGGTCGTTTCGGTTCGCGGGACGACATTCGCGATCCCTTCGAGCGCGTGGTGCCGTCGGGGACGGCCTACGCCGTCGCATCCGGGGAGGACGCGCTGATGAGCGCCCTGAGCGCCTTGGCGCCCGGGCCTCGAACGCTCACGGGCATGGCGCGGGCCTACGCGAGCGTGAGCTTGCAGGCGCAGGAGGAACAGCGGCAGGGGGTCGTCACCTCCTCGGTCAGCGAAGAGAGCTTGGACTTCGCCGGAGGAGGTGCAGGCTTGGCCAGCGGTGGTGGTTTCAATATCGGGGCAACACCGCGGAGGGCGAGGAGCGCCGCGCCGGCTTTGGCAGAGCCTCCGCTCGCAGACGAGGCGGCGGAGGGCGAGCTGCCTTCGGGCCGCAACCAGCGCCGGGTCGGGGCGGTGCCCGGGACCTTTGCGCGCCTCAGCAGCATCGTCCGCGAGCGCTTTCCGGCGACGCTCCACTTCGTCGGAGAGCTTCCCCTCGACGGGACGAGCACCCGCGCGCCTCTGCCCCTCGCCGACGCCCTGACCACCTACCGCGTCGAGGCGATCGCCTGGACCGCCACCGGGTGGCTCACTTCGGCGAGGACCGAGCTGCAGGTCGACCAGGACGCGACGATCGATGCGCCCGTGCCCCCCTTCGCCACCGTGGGCGATCGACTTCGGATCCCGGTCCGCGTCGAGAACCGCACGGCGCAGCCGATCGAGGCGACGATCGTCGTCGAAGCCGAGGGGATCGGGCTCGAGTTGCCGGACCCACGGACGGTCTCGGTGCCGGCCCAGGGAGCCGTCGAGGAGGTCGTCGAGCTCTCCCTGGGAGCGGTCGGCGAGGGGGCGGTCGTGCTGCGCCTCCTCCGTGCGGCCGACGAGCGCGCCTACGACGCGGTGCGCCGGCCGCTGACGGTCTGGCCTGACGCGCGGCTCGTGCGCGCTCAGCGTTCGCTTCTCCTCACACCCGGCGACGACGGAGCGGCGCTCACCCTCGAGGTCCCACCCGACGCCACCGCCCGGGGAGCGGGGGAGCTGAGGGTGGTGCCGGCGACGGCGCTCTTCGGGGAGCCCGTTGATACGACGGACCTTTCGCTTGGATGGAGCTTTGCCCTTCTCGGAGAGGAGCTCCCCGAGCCCATCCTCCAGCTGGCCCGTCAGCTCCTACGCGCCGGGGACCCGGAGGCCGACCACGCGCTGCCGGGCACGCCGCCGTCGCTGGCAGCAGCCGTCTCGACCGTGTGGCGGGACGCGACGGTCCAGGACGTCGTGCTCAGGCGCGGGTTGAGCGCCGTCAGCCGAGTGCTCGGCGACCCCGAGGACGACCTCGATCCGAGTCGGACCCTTCAGCTCGCCAAGACCTTGATGGCGTTGGCGCCGGCGGTACGTGCAGGCGGGCGTCCAAGGGTGCAGGGGCCGCTGAGCGAGCTCGTCCAGGAGCTCCGCCGCAGGGTTGGCAGCGGTGCGGTGGCCGCCGATGTGCCGCGGGTCTGGGCGCCAAGCGCCGCGGCGCTCGGTCTGACCGGAGGAGGTGCGCGGGCTCGGGAGCTGCTGCGCCGCGTAGGGCGCCACGTGGTCCGTCTCGACACAGAGGCCTTCCTCGAACCGGCCGCCGAGGCGGGAGTGACGGTCGCGCGCCTGGAGCCCACGGCGTGGATGGCGGTCGCTTGGGCGAGCCTCGGCGAGTCGGGCGAGGCGCTCCCTTTCCTGCGCCACCTCATCGCGCTTCGCCGGGTCGTGAGCGCCTGGCCTCTCCCTGCGCGGGCCCTCGCCACGGCGGCGGCGGGGCTGGTGGCCGGTGCGGGCGCGCAGGGGGAGCTACGCGCTTGGGTGGATGGGAGGCCGGTCCAGCTCGTGTCGCCCGACGGAGAGCCTCAATCAGCGGTGCGCGTCGCCGCTGTCGAGGGGCTCGGGCGGCCAGGCACGCACCGGGTCCGGGTCGAGGGCGCCCCGATGGCGTTGGTCTTCGTGGACGTTCGCTACGGTCGGCCCTGGAGTGCGCCCCCACCGCGCAACGCTGGACTCGAGCTGTCCATCGACGGACCGGTCGGGCCCCGGGACGCACGCGCGGGGCTCGCCTTGGAGCTGCGCAACCGAGCACCGCGCTTGCTGACGCAGCCCATCGTCGAGGTGGACCTTCCTGCCGGTGCCGAGCTCGACGAGCCTACCCGGGAGGTGCTGCGCGCGGTGGGCTTGAGTGAGCCGACCGTCGAAGGGCGGACGCTCCGGCTGCGTCTGCGGCCGCTGGCCCCTGGCGGCTACGCGCGTATCCCGCTGCCTTTGCGTTGGAGCGTCGGAGGGGAGCTCCACGGTCTCGGCGTGAGCGCCTACGACGAGGCCACGCCTCTGGAGGTCGGGGTGCGCCCTGTGTCGGTGCTTCCTTCGCGCGCCCTCACCGTCGAGGCGCGCGGCGAGGAACCCGAACAGGCGGAGGCCGAGTCCTCGCCGCCGCCGATGCCTCCTCCGCCTCCGCCCCTACCCAGGCCGATGGAACCCCTCGGCCCCATTGCGGCTCGGTGGACGCTGGAGGTGCGGTCATGAAGATCCGGACGACGCGAAGGATGCTGTCGGTGCTTCTGTCGCTCCTGCCGCTGGGTGCGCTCTCCGCTCAGCAGGCGACGCACCGGCCTGTACGCGGCGGCGAAGTCACGGGCGTCGAGCTGCAGCTCGAAGGGGCCCTGAGCGTGCGCCGCGGGACGCGGTTGCGCTGGTACCTGACGGCCTACGAAGTGCGGGGTCTCGACCGGCTGCGGCCCGCGGCGGGGGCGGAGCTCCAGGTCGCCACATCCCTCGCGCCAGGTCGGCCCGTGACGGCGGCTGCCGACGGACGCGGCCGCGCCCTGGTGAGCCTCGAGGTCCCCGACGACGCGCCCGAGAGCTTCGGCGCGACCATCCGCGTTCGGACCCGCAGCGGGGTCCGCCGACGCTTCGACTTGCGCGTCCGCACCCGCGAAGGCCGCGCGCTGGAGGTCTACGCGGCACCGCAAGCGCGGGCCGGCGGGCGCCTTCCCGTCTTCGGCCGCTACCACCGGGTGGAGGGCGCCGCCCTCGCCGACGTGCCCCTCGCGATCGAAGCGTACGACGCGCGCGGCCCCTGCGGCGCGATGACCGTGCGCACCGACGCCCAAGGAGTGTTCACCGCGAGCGTCGCGGTTCCTCGCGACGCCAGGCCGCCCCTGCGCGTGGAGGTCCGCGGCCCGCGAGACGAGGAGGGACGACAGCTCCGCGCCCAAACGCAGGCGACCCTCGCGGTGCCGCGGGAGCCTCCCCTCGTCGTGAGTGTGGCGCCGGATAGAGCCGTCGTGCGCCCCGGCGCCTCGGTGCCGGTGCAGGTTCGGGTGCGGCGAGCCGATGGGCGCCCGGTCGAGGGGGCGCGCGTGCGTCTGGGTTCGCGACCGGTGCCGTTGACCGACGTGGTGCCAAGGGACGATTTGGTGCGCACGGACGCTCGCGGCCGCGCCACCCTCCGCTACCGCGCTCCGCGCCGTCTGGATGCGGGGTACTTCGATCTCTCCATCGATGTGCAGGCGGCCAAGGCAGGGGTCGGCCAGGGCGGCGGGAGCGCCCGGCTGCGGGTGAGCGCCGAGGCTCACCACACGGCTCTGGCCGTCGAGGGCGGCGCGCTCGTGCCGAATCTGCGCGGCCGCGTCTTCGTCGAGGTGGTCGACGCTTACGGCAGGCGGGTCGGCCCCGGCGTCTCCGTGCACCTCGAGGGGCCACGGGTCGGTCGCCACGAGCTGACGACGGACGGCTCCGGCGTCGCCGTCGCCGAGGTCGAGGTGGGGCCGAGACGTGACGGGGATCGCTGCGGTGGCGACGCCATGACCGCCGTGCAGGTGCAGGTGGGCGACGGCACCGTGGTCCACCGCTGCGTGCCCGTCGATGCGGACGCCGCGGTCGCGCTGCGGGCTTCCCGGGTCCTCGCAGCACCTGAGGAGGTCGTGCAGTTCGAGGTCGAGCGTGTCGCCGCCGCGTCGCAGCTCCCTGTGGCGGTGGTCGCTTTCGTGCCTGCAGCCGAAGGGTTGATGCCCGTCGGTGCCCAGGTCCTCGGCCCGCGGCAGAGCACGCTCCGGCTGGAGATCCCCGCCGACACTCCTCCAGGCCTGTTGCTGGTCCGTGCTCGCCCACTCGTCGGCGCCGAGCAGGTCGAAGCGCGGGGCGGCTTCGCGGCGATCCGCGTCGTCCCCGAGCCGGAGCTCGCCACCGAGCTCCGCGTGGAGGGCGGCATCGATCGGCTGGCGTTGCACCACGAGCTGCAAGGCGAGGTCGAGCGCAGCTCCGTCGCAGTGGTGTGGCCTCTGGAGGCGGGGAGCTTCGCGCTGCCGCAGGCTGCCCTGGACGACGGCCGTGGCGGGCGACGGACCCCCTCGATCGCCGCGCTCGAGGCGGCGCGTCGGACGCCGACGGACCTCGCGGCCCCCGTGCGACTTCGGGGCCGGGACCGGAGCCCTGCGCCTGCCCCCGCCGACCCGGAGCGCCTCGGCCTCCTCCGAGACCCTTGGCGCGCCAGCGCGCGCTTCATCGAAGGTCGCTTGGCCCTGGTCTTTCGGGCCATCGAGGCGCGGGTCGACGCGGCGGTCCCCGACGCGATGGAGGACGTCGCCGCCCGGGAGCGCGGCCGCTATCGTTTCAACCGACAGATCTTGGCGTCCCTGACCGATGGCTCACTCGGCGCACAGGGCGCCACGGGTCTCGGGGGAGAGCCGCTGACCATCGAGCGCCTCGAAGCTCTGGACCGAGCCTTCGACTACGACCACGTCGCGATGCGCGTCACGCGCCGGCGCCTGTTCAAAGTGCTCCTCGCGCTGCGGGCGTTCGTGAAGGAAAAGGCCTTCGATCTCGCCTGGGCACGTCCAGGGGACCCTCGGCTGTGGCTCGAGCAGCTCCGCCAACGAGTCGCACCGGGCATGGGGATCCTGCGGCCCGGCGAGCTCGTCGACGGCTGGGGCCGTCCCTTCGAGCTGCGGCCCACGCGGCGGCCGCGCTTCGATCGACTTCAGCCGGTGGCAGGCTACGAGCTCGTGAGCGCGGGCCCCGACGGTCGCTTCGGCAACCGTGACGATCTCGTCGATCCCACCGCCCGTGTCCTGCCGAGGGGCTCGCTCTACGGGCGCGCCGTCGGCGAGGATGCGCTGGTGGCGCGCCTCGGCGGGGTGGAGCTCGGCCGCGCGACCCTCGCCTTGGCGCGGGAGGTGTTCTCGGCGCCGCCGCTCGCCGTGCCCGCGCCCCAAGAGCGACCCCGGGCCGAGCTGGGCGCGCTCCCCTCGCTCCTCGAGCCCGATCCGTGGGCGCTCGCGCTGCGCCGCCCCACGAAGCCGGCCGACGCGCGTCTCGTGCGGGTCGAGGAGGAGGGCTCGGTCCCTGTCGACACCGAGCCGCGCACCTGGCGTGTCGCGATCGTCTCGTATACCCGCCGCGGTACGGTCTCGGTGGCGACCGGAGGCGCCCGCGGCGGTGCGCCGGTGCTCGCCGACCTCGCGTTGCCCTCGCACCTGCGGGTCGGCGAGCCTCTCGAGTTCACGCTGCATCTGACGGATGCGACCGACGCCGGCGCGTCGGTGACGCTGCGCGGACGAGGCGAAGGTGTGCGCGTCGAGGTCGTCTCGGAGATGCAGCTCGAGCCTGGCCGGACGCGGGCGGTGCCTGTCGCGCTCACGGCGCACGAGGCCGGTGGCGGCCAGGTCACCGTCGAGGTCGCGTCGGTCGCCGGAGAGCTGCTGCGGGCGATTCGCCGACGCGTTCGAGTGGTCCGCGGCCAGCATCCGATCCGACGTCGCGCGTCGATGCTCCTGGGAGCACGCGACGTGCGTGTCGACCTTTCAGTGCCCGCGGGCGCGCGGGGGCGCCTGCTCGTGGTCAGTCCTCGCGCCCTCACCGCCGACCCCGACATGGCCGAGCTCTGGCGCGACGACCCGGCGCTGGTGGCCTGGAGCGAAACGCTCGCCGGCAGGCGCCTCGACCCTGTGCTTCGAGCCCGGGTCTTGCGCGCTCAAGAGCCCGCCGGCCTGGTCCGCGGACAGGAGCCGGCGCTCAGCACCGCCGCGGCCATTACCGCGCTCAGCGCTCTGTTCGACGAGCGCGGACGCCCTGACGAAGAAGCGCGTCTTGCGCGTCAGCGCGCCGTCAGTCGTCTTCGAGACCTACCGTCCTTCGCTGACCGGGACCCGAAGGCGGGCAGCTTGCGGATGCAGGCGGCGGTCCTCGCGGCGCTGGCGACGAGCGGCGTGAGCGAGAGCGATCCGAGCATCGATCCCGTCGGCGAGCTCCTTCGGAGCAGGCTCCCTTCGTTGCGTCGGGCCCTTCGAGACGTCCCCGGCGAGCCGTCTCTGCTGGCACGCTGCGCGGCGGCGCTGCTGCTCGCCGATCCCCGTGACGGACACGCACGAGCGATGTTTCGGCGGGTGCGCGCGGCCCTCGAGCCCGCACCGGGCGGCTTGCGGCTGGCGCCCTCCCCCGAGCGCGACGGGACGCAGGAGTCGCTGCACGCGACCTTGGCCGCTGCCATCGCGGCCCACCAGCTCGGCGAGGCCCAGGTCGCCAGGGAGCTCCTCGGGTACGCCGCCCGGCAGGCCCCGGACATCGCCCGAAGCGGCGGCGAGGCCGCGTTTTGGTGGTTCGCCGCGGCCGCCTACGGCGCCTTCGGCGACGCGCCCAGGGCCGTGGAGGTCTTCGTCGATGGGCGTCCCCAGAGTCTCTCCTTGACCGAAGGCAGCGCCTCCATCCCCCTGCCCGCGGGCGGCGAGCGGCACATCCGAGCCGCCGGTGGTCAGGGGCCGGCGCTCCTCCGCGCCGAGGCGATCTTCGCGCGGGCCTTCGCCGCGCGCCAGGACGCACCGTTGAGGCTCGCTTTGAACGGAGAGGCGGGGGCCGCGGGGACCTTGGCCGCCGTCGAGCTCTCCGTCGTCGCTCAGCGCGCCGTGGGCATGCCTGTCGTCGACGTGCAGCTCCCGGCGGGCGTCGAACCCGACGACGCGCTCCTGCGGAGGCTCGAGGCGAGCGCCGCCGTACGCAGGGCAGAGGCGCGCGAGCCGGGCTTCCTGCGGTTGTGGCTCGCCCCAATGGCCGCCGAGGCCGAGCTCACGATCCCGCTGACGCTGCGCTGGCAGGCGGTGGGCACGGTGCGCGGCCTGGCTCTCGTCGCCTACGCGGCCGATCGGCCCGACCGCATGACCGTCGTCCCTCCCCGGACCTGGACCATCGCTCCGCTAGGCCGCGGGGATCGGAGAGAGCTCCGGGAATAGGGTCGCCGGTCTGCCGGTGGACCCCTGGGCGTGGTAAGCCTCGGCATGGTCTGGGCGAACCCCACCGCCGGCGTGCGCGAGGCGCTGGCGCCTCTTCTTCGACGCTTCGGGCCCGAGTACTGGCGCGAGGTGGACGCGGCGCGGGCCTTTCCTACGGAGTTCTTCGACGCGATGGGGCGCGCCGGTTATTTCGGCACGTTCATCCCCGAGGGCTTCGGCGGAGCCGACGCGGGACCGGCCGTGGCCTCGCTCGTCGTCGAGGAGATCAACCGAGCCGGCGGCGACGCGGCGGCGATCAACGCGCAGATGAGCATCTGCCGGACCCTCGTGCTTCACGGCTCTGAGGAGCAAAAGCGGCGCTGGCTCCCGGCGGTGGCCCGGGGCGAGGTGCGCTTTCTGGCGGTCGCCGCGACCGAGCCGGGCAGCGGCGCCAACATGCAGGAGCTCGCGTCCACCGCCGTGCGCGAGGGCGACGGATGGGTGCTGAGCGCCCGCAAGGTGATGATCTCATTCGCCGAGCACACCCGGCTGATGATCTTGCTGGCGCGGGCCGAGGAGGGCACGACGCTCTTCCTCCTCGACCTCGACGAGGTCGGCGAGAAAGTCGAGCGGCACCCGATCCGCATGATCGCCAACCGCATGACGACGAGCGTTTTTATCGACGCGCTGCGGGTTCCCGACGAGGCGCGGATCGGCCCCGCCGGGGGCGGCCTGCGTTGCCTCATGGACGGCTTCGTAGTGCGGCGCGTGCTCGCCGCGGCGGAGGCGATCGGGAACGCCCGTTTCCTCCTCGAGCGCAGCGTGGAGTACGCCAAGACCCGCGAAACCCACGGCAAGCTCATCGGGGTCCATCAGGGCATCCAGTACCCGCTCGTGCAAGCCCACATGAAGGTCGAAGCGGCCGACCTGATGCGCTGGGACGTCCTCGATCGTGTGGCCCGCGGAGAAGAGGCGGTGGCGCGCTCGGCGATGGCGAAGGTGCTCGCCTCGGAGGCGGCCTGGGAGACGACTCGCGCGGCGCTGACGACCTTTGGGGGGTGGGCGCTGGCCGCGGAGTACGACTGCGAGCGCAAGCTCCGCGAAGGCACCGTTTTCGTATTCAACAACCTGCTGATGAACCTCATCGCCGACAAGGCGCTTGGGCTTCCTCGGGCCTGAGAGGTCGCGAGGCATAGTACGCTCGCCGCCGTGACCGGGATCGGTCAGGTTCGGTTCGCCCCGCGGTGGCTTGGAACCGTGTCGTCGAGCCCGCAGGGCCGCGTCGCCGAGGGCCTGTTCGTACTGTTGCTGGCCTGGCTCATGTTGCAGCTCGGCCACGACCCACCCCCGCTCCACAGCGATAGCCACGAGGATCTGCTGCTGGCGCGGGCGTGCCTCGAACGGCAGGAGTGCCCAGGTGCCGGTGCAATGACGAGCTGGCCAGGGATCGCTCAGGGGGCCTTGTGGGTGAACCTCCTGGCGGCCATGCGAGCGCTGGGGATACCGGTCGGCGCCATTCACTCCGCAACGCTCGGGATGGCCGCCCTGGGGACGGCGGTGGGCTTCGCCGCGGTGCGCGAACGGGGCGCGGTGGAGGCCTGGTGCTTCGCAGGCGTGGCCGTCCTCGCACTCGTTGGCGGGGGTACCCTCGGGGTGCTGTGGAACCCTTCGCTGATGCCCCTGCCCGCGGCGCTGATGTTCGCGCTCTGTCTACGGGCTTCGGGCACGCGGCGGTGGTGGGATGCGCTCTCGGTCGGCCTCGCCCTCGCGCTGACCTTCGAAGGACACCCGGTGGCTGCTCTGGCCGTTCCTGGTGCCCTCGCCGCGGTGGGGCTGTCGGCGCCGAGTCGGGCCGCGGCGCTCGCGGGCCCGCCGCTGACCCTGGCGGTCGCGCTGGGCGTCCACTGGTTGATGTCGCCCGTGGCGGTCGCCACGAACCTCGCGACGCTCCTTGGGGTGTTCGGGCCGGGGACGATACTGGCGGCGCTGGCTGTGTTCGTCGGTGCCGTCGCGTGGCTGAGGCCTCGGTGGCGGAGCCGACTTCTCGCCGACGCTCCGCTCCTGACGGCCGCGCTGCTCGCCGTGCCGGGACTGCTCGGGTTCGCCTACCGCGCCCTGGTGGGGGGGGCCGTAGGGCCTCGCTACCTCGGGGCAGTCACGCTCCCGGTGGCTTACCTCGCGACGAGGGCATTGGGCTCCTCCGTAGGGGCTCGCGGGACGGTGGCGCTGCTCCTCGCTGGAGGCCTGGTGATCGGCGTAGCTCTTCGTCAACGGACGCCGGAGCTCTCGCTCCCCATGCTCGAAGGCGCTGTTCAGCAGTGGACCCGCGAAGGCCTCTCCCTCGACGATGTCCTGGCGCGGACCTCGGGCCCGCGCTGTCGTAACGTCGTGGCCGCCGCCGCCGCGACCGGCGCGCCGATCGTTCCCTCGGCAGCGATGCGTCGCGTCGTCTCGGACGAGTCGGACTTCGTGCTCTCCCTCGCCCCCGATCCGAGCGTCGCGGGCCGCCCCCGCCGCCTCGCGGGCCTCGTCGTGACCAAGGTGCGCCCGTGGTTGCGGCGGCGGCGGTTCACCGCCTGCGTACAGACCGAAGTGCCGGTGTGCGTCGAGCGTGACCTGACCGCAGGGATCGATACGCTCATGGGCGACGACCCGTGGATGTTGCCACGCCTGTCCGAGCCGAGCCTTCACTGGACCGACGAGCGGCTGGCCAGACGGCCGGCGTCCCCCGTCACCTATCGCTTCGCCATCTCGGTACCGGCGAGCTCAGGGGCCCGAGAGATCACGCTCCCGCGGAGAGCGCACGGCTGCGCTGCTCGCTTCGTCGCGCTCTCAGGGGTCGAGGGTACGCGTGACCGCGACCGCCTCGTCCTCCGCAGCGTCCAGCGTCCCCAGCGTGGCCACGTCACCGTCGCCGTCGATCCCGGCTGCGGTGGCGCCGCCCTCGTGATCTTTCCCCCGTGCACTCTCGAGCGAACCCTTCCCTGAAGGGACGCTCGCGCCTGGCTTTCGTGGGAGGCACCCGAGGGCCGCACCGAGGAGCGCCGCGAGCGCCAGGCCGACGGCCACCCAGGGCGTGGGCCGTGAGGTCGTCCGCGGCAAGGGCTCGTCGGAACGATGCTCGGAACGCCGTGGGGGCTCGGCGCTCACGAGCCAGAACGTCCCGTCGTCGTTCGAGCGGAGCGCCGCCAGCAGCGCGGCCCGGGCCCCAGCGGCCGACGGCGGCCCGACCTCCTGCACGGCGAAGGAGGAGGTCCGCACGGAAGACGCCTCGGCACCCTCCTGCGCGGTGAGGATCAGTCCGGCGTCGAGATCACCGGCGCGAAGGCGCACGTGGATGGTGTCGCGCTCGATGCGGAAGCCGTCGAAGATCCAGTCGGCCTCGACCGGCCGACCGACCGCGTAGGGGGCGAAGAGCGCCGCGACCGCCGGCTCGCGCCCCGGAGGGATGACCCGCTGAGCCACCGCGATGAGGGGGAGCAGCAACCCCAGAGCGACCACACCGAAGCGCACGGCTTAGCTTACGGGATCGCATCGCAGTCGATGCAGCTAATTGTCGGGCAGCTCGATGGTCACCGTGCGCCGAGACTGACCTTCGCGAAGGACGAGGGACCGCGTCTCGATCGGCGAGTCGTAGCCGGCGCGGATGCGGTGGCGTCCCGGAGGCAGCTCGACGGTCTGCGGTGCGCGGCCGATCAGGCGGTGCCCCACCCACACCTTGCCCCACGGCACGACGTTCACGCGCACCCGGGTGCGCGCCGCCATGCTCGCGCTCTCCTCGGACGCGGCGGCTTCCGAGCCCTCGCGTTCCTGTGTGGTTGGCTGCATGGGGGTTGGCGGCGCGGACGACGTGGAGCCCTGGGCCGCGGCCTGCATGCCGGAGGCCTCCATGCCAAAAGCCTGGGTCGCGGTCTGCATGCCGGAGGCCTCCATGCCAAAAGCCTGGGCCGCGGCCTGCATGCCGGAGGCCTCCATGCCGGAGGCCTGCATGCCGGAGGCCTCCATGCCGGAGGCCTGCATGCCGGAGGCCTGGGTCGCGGACTCCACGGGGTCGCTCTCCGTGGGGAGCTCGGCGCCGATGGGCAGCGACTCCGCGCGCGGGGGCCGGGCCGCCATGGCAGTCTCGGCGGTCGGCTCCTCGTCGCCCG
>JALVDI010000229.1 GCA_027009115.1 Polyangiaceae bacterium
GTAGGGTCCGAAGTGTCGCCCGTAGTGGGCCAAGCCCGCGAGAGTGAGCGCCTCGTGGGTCTCCGCTGCGCTGCCGAAGCCCGGTGGGTAAAGGAGCCGCACCCGCACCTCGCTGCCGTCCGGGCGGCGGTGGGTGGACCACCGCTCCCGCAGCCAGGGGGCCGTGACGAAGACCGTGTCGTGGACCTGCGCTGCGATGAAGCGCCGTATCGTGCGCTCCCCTTCCTGGCGCTCGGCGGCGAGGGTGCCGGTGGCGCCGACGACCCAGCCACGAGGCGTGTCGACGGTGAGCTCGTAGCGCGCGAAGTCGGCGTAGAACTCGCCCTGGCCGTGGTACGGGAAGCTCGCCCAGGTGCCGTTCGCTTCGAGACGTGCCAGCTTGGGGAACCACTGGGCGACGACGTGAAAGTCGCGGTGGTAGCCGCTGCGGGCGAAGACCGGTGGGAGCTGGGCGGTCCAGCGCATCGCGAGCTCGATCCGCTCACCGGGAACCACGGGCCGGGGGAGGGGGACTCGTAGCTGCGTGCGGTCGCCGGGGACGAGCTCGCGGACGGCGGCTGCGAGGAGGTCCCGCCCGTCGAGGGTGAGCGCCTCGATGTCGATGGCGCCCCGGCCCCGGAAACGCACGCCGCGCAGTCTCCCACCAGACTCGCGCATGAAGACTGTGCCTTGGTCGCGAAAGGCGTTGAGGTAGAGATGGAAGAGGAGCTCGCGCTGGGGTCGCTCGCTCGTGTTGGTCCAGACGATGTGGCCTTCGCCGGTGACGCGGTGGGCCCGAGGGTCGAACCGCGCGCGCAGCTCGTAGGTGTGGCTGGGTTCGGCGCGGGCCGCGCTCACGGCCGTCACGAACGACAAGGCGATGGCGAGACGCACCGCGCGACGATAGCAGCCTGCCTCCCGGCGGACCCTTGTCGGCAACGCCCGCCTCGCCTGCGAGGCCCTGGCGGCGCATGCTCGCTCCCGTGGAGATCGAACTGGCGAACGAAGGGGCGACCCGGCGCCTGGGGCGCGTGCTCTGCGAGGTGCTCCGACCGGGGGATCTCTTGATGCTCGAAGGAGACCTCGGAGCGGGCAAGACCTTCCTCGTGCGGGCCATGGCGCGCGCCCTCGGCGTGCCCGAGGAGGTCCCCGTGACGAGCCCAACCTTCGCGCTGCTGCACGACTACCCGGACGCTCGCCCGCCGTTGGTGCATGCCGACCTCTACCGCCTTGGCGATCCGGACGAGCTCTTCGAGCTCGGGCTGATGGAGCGGATCGGTGGCGCCGCGATCGTCGCCGTCGAGTGGGGCGAGCGCTTCGAAGAGGTGCTCGGGGCGCCCGCTCTTCGTCTCCGCTTGGCGCTCGTGGGGGAGGCTGCGCGTCGCGCGCGGGTCGAAGGCGCACCGCTGCGGATCGCCGCCCTTGCGACGCTGTGGGGGCAGTGATAGGACCGCCCGGGTCCGCGAAGACCCGGCTACCGCCATGCCGCGCCGCGACGACATCCAGAAGATCCTCCTCATCGGCTCCGGCCCCATTGTGATCGGGCAGGCCTGCGAGTTCGACTACTCCGGCACCCAGGGAGCCAAGGCGCTCCGCGAGGAGGGCTACGAGGTCGTCCTGGTGAACTCGAACCCGGCCACCATCATGACCGACCCGCAGTTCGCGGATCGGACCTACATCGAGCCCCTCGTGCCGCGGGTCCTCGAACGGATCTTGGAGCGCGAGCGCCCCGACGCGGTGCTGCCGACCCTCGGCGGGCAGACGGCGCTGAACCTCGCCCTTGCGATGCACGACCAGGGCGTGCTCGAGCGGCTCGGGGTCGAGCTGATCGGCGCGAAGGTCGAGGCGATCCGCAAGGCCGAGGAGCGGGAGCTCTTCCGCGAGGCGATGAAGGCCATCGGTCTCGAGTCGTTTCGGGCCCGCACGGTGCGCACCCTCGACGAAGCCTTCGAAGCCGCGGAGGCCATCGGCTACCCGGTGATCCTGCGTCCGTCGCTGACCATGGGTGGGTCTGGCGGCGGAGTCGCCAACGATCGCGCCGAGTTCGAGCGTGCGATCCGGTGGGCCTTCCAGCAGAGCCCGGTGCACGAGTGCCTCGTCGAGGAGAGCGCCCTCGGCTGGAAGGAGTACGAGCTCGAGGTCATCCGGGACGCGGCGGACAACTTCGCCGTCATCTGCACGATCGAGAACTTCGATCCGATGGGGGTGCACACCGGCGACTCGATCACCGTGGCGCCGGCGATGACCTTGACCGACCGTGAGTACCAGCGGATGCGGGACGCGGCCCGCGCCATCATCACCGAGATCGGCGTCGACACGGGGGGCTCCAACATCCAGTTCGCCGTGAATCCGGACGACGGTCGCCTCGTGGTGATCGAGATGAACCCGCGCGTGTCGCGCTCGAGCGCTCTGGCCTCGAAGGCGACGGGTTACCCCATCGCGAAGATCGCAGCGAAGCTCGCGGTGGGTTACCGCCTCGACGAGCTGCGCAACGACATCACCGGCACCAGCAGCGCCTTCGAACCCACCATCGACTACGTGGTGGTGAAGTGGCCCCGCTTCGCGTTCGAGAAGTTCGGCGGCTCCGATCCGCGGCTGACCACGCAGATGAAGTCCGTCGGTGAGGCGATGGCCATCGGCCGGACCTTCAAGCAGGCGGTCCAGAAGGCGGCGCGGAGCTTGGAGACGGGGCGCGATGGGGTGGTCTCGCTGCTGGACAAGATCGACTACCGTGAGCTGGCCGCGCAGATCCGGCGGCTAAAGGAGACGGGGGAGGGCATCAACCTGCACCGTCCGATCGAGGCGAGGGAGCGCGCCACCATCGAGGAGCTGCGGGAGGCGATCCTGGAGGTGGTGCAGACACCCCTGGCCGATCGCCTCTGGTACGTCGCCGATGGCTTGCGGCTGGGGCTCACCGTCGAGGAGCTCCACGAGGCGACCCGCATCGACCCCTGGTTCCTCGCGGAGCTCGAGGAGATCGTGGCGGTGGAGCGGGACGTTGCGGGGGATCGGGACCGTCCGCTCAGCGACGCGATGCTGGCGCGCTGCAAGGAGTTGGGCTTCTCGGATGCGTCGCTCGCAGCCCTCCGGGGCGAGACAGCCGAGTCGATCCGAGAGCGGCGCGGCGCGTCGATCGTGCCGGTCTACGCCCGGGTGGACACCTGCGCGGCGGAGTTCGAAGCGCTCACGCCCTATCTCTATTCGACCTGGGGACGCGAGTCCGAGTCGAAGCCGACGGGGCGCCAGAAGGTGATGATCCTCGGCGGCGGGCCGAACCGCATCGGGCAGGGAATCGAGTTCGACTACTGCTGCGTCCACGCCGCGTTCGCCCTCAAGGAGCTCGGCTACGAGACCCTCATGGTCAACTGCAACCCTGAGACGGTCAGCACCGACTACGACACCTCGGATCGGCTCTACTTCGAGCCGCTGAGTTTCGAGGACGTGATGGCCATCGTGCGCGAGGAGCGACCGGTGGGCGTCATCGTGCAGTTCGGTGGCCAGACGCCGCTGAAGCTCGCGGTCCCGCTCGCCCGTGCCGGGGTGCCGATCCTGGGGACGAGTGCCGACGCCATCGATCGGGCCGAGGACCGGGAACGCTTCGACGAGATCCTCGGGAAGCTCGGTCTGCGCCGGCCACGCGGGGGGATCGCCAACGGGGTGCAGGACGCCTTCGCCGTCGCCGAGCGCATCGGCTTCCCCGTGGTCGTGCGGCCCAGCTACGTGCTCGGTGGCCGCGCCATGGAGATCGTGCACAGCAAGGAGGACCTCGCGGCGTACATGGATCGGGCCCTGGAGGCGGTGGATGGCGCGCAGGCGCAGACGATCCTCGTCGACGAGTTCCTGCAGGACGCCATCGAGGTCGACGTGGATGCCGTCTGCGATGGCGAGCGGGTCGTGATCGGCGGGCTGATGCAGCATATCGAAGAGGCCGGGGTCCACTCCGGCGATTCGGCGATGGTGCTGCCCGCCCACGCGCTCCCCGCCGACGTAGTGGCGGCGATCCGTAGCTCAACCCGGGCGCTGGCCCTCGAGCTCGGGGTGGTCGGGCTCATGAACGTTCAGTTCGCCGTGCGTGGGAGCGCTGTTTACGTCATCGAGGTCAACCCCCGCGCCTCGCGGACGGTGCCGTTCATCAGCAAGTCCATTGGGGTCTCCCTCGCGCAGGTGGCCGCGAAGGTGATGGCGGGCAAGAAGCTCGCCGAGCTCGGCTACACGCGGGAGATCGTTCCGCGACACTTCGCCGTGAAGGAGTCGGTTTTCCCGTTCCACAAGTTTGCGGGGGTCGACACCATCCTGGGCCCCGAGATGCGCTCGACCGGCGAGGTGATGGGTCTGGCCGAGACGCTGCCGGAGGCTTTCCTGAAGGCGCTGTGGGCCTCCGGCTCGGACCTACCGGCCGAGGGTCCGGTCTTCGTCAGCGTCCGCGACGCCGACAAGCAGGCGGCGTGCGACCTCGCCTACCGCTTGCGTGAGATGGGCTTCACGATCCTGGCGACGGGCGGCACCGCTGCGGCACTCAGGCGCAACGGTGTCGAGGCCGAGCGGGTCAACAAGGTCCTGGAGGGGACGCCGCACATCGTCGACCGGCTGCGCGGCGGCGAGGTCGCCATGGTGATCAACACCACCGAGGGAGCCAAGGCCATCGCCGACAGCCGATCGCTGCGCCGAGAGACTCTGCTCGCCGGCATTCCTTACTTCACGACCGTGGCCGGGGCCGCGGCGGCCGTCTCGGCGATCGAGGCGATGCGTGAGGGGCGGCTGTCGGTTCGTTCCCTCCAAGAGTATCACTGCAGCGCGTCCTGAGCGCTCGGGATGCTTGGTCCCGGCGGCCAGGGGTGCTAGGACTCCCGGCGGTCATGGAGCGAGTACCGATCACACCGAAGGGTTTTCAGGCCCTCAAAGACGAGCTGGCGCGGCTGAAGGCCGAGATGCCCAAGATCTCCCAGGAGATCGGTGTCGCCAGGGACCACGGCGACATCAAAGAGAACGCCGAGTATCATGCCGCCAAGGAAAAGCAGGGGCTGACGGCGGCGCGCATCGCGGAGCTCGAGGACCGGATCGCGCGCGCTCAGGTCATCGACCCTTCGGAGCTGTCCGGAGACCGGGTGAAGTTCGGCGCGACGGTGGAGCTCGAAGAGATCGAGTCGGGCAAGGTCGTCGTTTATCAGATCGTCGGTGCCGACGAAGCCGATATCAAGCAGGGGACCATCAGCGTGACCTCTCCGGTGGCGCGCGCGCTCATCGGGCGCGAAGTGGGCGACGAGGTAAAAGTCAAGGCGCCGGGGGGCATCCGCGCGTACGAGATCATCGACGTGCGCTGGGAGTGACGGCGCGGCGAGGTCGTGGTGAAACCCCCGCCGGAGCGGGAGCGATTGGACTGGCGCCGACCCCTCTTGGCAGGGCTCGGCCTGGCGGGACTGCTCGCCAGCCTCGTGTCGGTTCGGAGTTGGTCGCTCTTCCTCACGTCCGACGAACGCTGGCGCTATGTCTTCGCGGTCGTCGGCGCCGGGGTCGCCGCGTCCGTCGTGCTCTGGTCGTTGAGCTGGGGTCTCGGCCGGCTCGCGGCTCGAGGACGGGACCCGGAGCGGGCCTTTGGTCGGGTCCTCGGCATGGTCGTTGGGGCCGTGGCGGCCGCGATCGGGTGGAGCCTCACGGAAGGCCGACGGGTCCGCGACGCCCCCTGGCGTGAGGCCGCCGTCCTCGCGGGCGCGGTGGTCGTTGCCCTCGTCGCTCAGGGGCTGGCCCGGTGGCTGCGCGCGACGCCCCCACGCCGCTCCCTCGCGGCGCTCGCGGTGACGCTCGCCGTGGTTGCCTTCGTTGCCGACGCGACGGTGCTGCCGCGCCTCTACCCGGCCCTGCACTGGGCACTCGCGCTCTTCGGGGTCACCGCCGCCAACATCGCGGCTTGGCGCCTGCCCCTACGGCCCACGCGGCGGCCGCGGCTCTGGGCGGCGCCGGCGCTTCTCCTGGCGGCGAGCGCGGCCTGGGCTTTGCCGCGCCTGGCCGCACACCCCAACGCGCGCTTCGTGGCCCTCGAGGGGGCGCCCCTCGTCGGCAAGCTCCTGCCGCGCCTCGCGCCACCGCCGCCAGAGCCGCCGCCGCCCTCGATCGAGCTGGGGCTCGTGGAGGCCGCGGAGGGGCTGGAGCTAGGCGACGCCGACGTGCTGCTCATCACCATCGACGCCCTCCGCGCCGACCGTCTCGCGGCCTACGGGGGGCATGGTCTCACCCCCGAGCTCGACGCCCTCGCTCGCGAGTCCCGGGTCTTCCTGCGCGCCTACACGCCGACGCCGCACACGAGCTACGCCCTCACGAGCCTGTTGACGGGCAAGTACCTCCGACCGGTCCTCGAGCTCCCCGGCGCCACGAGCGAGCACCCGGCGCTGCCCGAGCTGCTGCGTCGCTTCGGTTATCGGACCGCCGCGTTCTATCCCCCGGCGATCTTTTTCGTGGACGCCCATCGCTTCCGGGAGCTGGCGGCGGCGGGCTTTGGCTTCGAGTACCGCAAGGTCATGTTCGCCCCGGCGGCGGCGCGCGTCCCGCAGCTCGATCGTTACCTGGGGGAGGTCGACGAGGGGCACCCGGTGTTCGCCTGGGTCCACCTTTTCGAGCCCCATGAGCCCTACGACCCTCCCGCCGAGTTCCGCCGAGGCGAAGGTCGCGTCGAGCGCTACGACGGCGAAGTGGCCGCAGCGGACGCCGCGGTCGGTGAACTGGTGCGGGTGTTTCGCCGCCATCGACCGGGCGGCACGGTGATCGTCACGGCGGACCACGGCGAGGAGCTCGGGGACCACGGCGGCTGGTATCATGGGACGACGCTCTACGACGAGCAGGTGCGGGTGCCGTTGATCTGGTCTTCGCCGGGTGTGGTGCCGGCAGGGACGACCGACGCGCCGGTCGAGTTGGTGGACCTGGCGACCACCTTGCTCGCCGCCCTCGGCGTGCCGCGCGACGCACGGATGCGAGGCGACGACCTCGGCGCGCTGCTGCGGGAAGCAGGCGGCGTGCGCCCCGAGTACGCCTTCGCCGAGGTCGAGCGTGAGCGGATGGCGTGCGACGGGCGCTTCAAAGCCATCTGTGGCGAGCTCGGCTGCCGTCTCTACGACCTGGCGCGCGACCCCGGCGAGGTGCGCAACCTCGCGGCCGCCGAGCCCGCACGTCTGCGGCGGCTTCAGGGCGCGATCGCGGCGTTCGTCGCCTCGATTCCACAGGCGGAGGCGATGCAGGTCGGGCGCGGGGCGTGGCCCGAGGCGTTGGCGCGCGCGGGGCTGGGCGATGCCTCGGCGGCGCCGGAGCTCCTTCCGTTGCTCGGGGACGAGCGCGCCGAGGTGCGGGCGGCGGCGGCGAGGGCCCTCGGCGAGCTTGGGTACGGCGCGGCACGGCCGACCTTGGCGCGGCTGCGGACGGCCGACCCCGACGCCCAGGTGCGCGCCGAGGCGGCGATCGCGGGGCTCCTGCTCGGCGACGAGGAGGCCCGCGGCCCGGTCGCCGCCCTCCTCGGGGAAAGCGGGGAGCGCCGCGAGCGGGCGGCCCTGGCCCTCGGGGACGCCGGCGACCGACGCGCCGTGGATGTCCTTCGGGCGCTCGTGGAGGACACGGCGGCCGAGGAGTCGCGGCGGACCGCGGCGGTGGCGGCGCTCGGTCGGCTGAGGGCGGGGGAAGACGCGCTGCTCGGAGCCCTCGCGGAGGTTCGCCTTCGGCCGCACGTCGTCGCCGCCCTCGCGCGCTTCGGATCGCGCCGGGCCGCCGACGCCATCGCCCAGGCCATGGCCACCGAGCGCTACCTTCCGGCTCGGGCTGCCGAGGCGCGGGCGCTCTTTGCGTTGGGGGACCGCCGCGCCCTGGGCCTCACCCGGCGCTTCCTGGGGGTCGATACGCCGTTTCCGGGGGCCGTCGCGCTGCTGCTGGAGCACGGCGAGCTCGACCGCCCGAGCGAGTGGGGGGCGCGCCTGAGCGACCCGGCCGTTCGCCGCGGGCAGTGGCGCTGCCAGGGGGACGCCTGCGTGCCCCTGAGCGACGCGGCGGTGAGGCTCCCGGGGCGCTGGCGGGAGCCGAGGCGCGCGGTCTTCCTCGTGGCCGGCGACGGCACCCTCGTCGTGGATGGCGTGCGCCACTCGGTGCGGGACGGGGGGCAGGTCGCGCTCACCGCGGAGCAGCCGCGGTGGTCGATCGGAGGGGACGCAGGGGTCGTCGCGGTGGCCACGGCCCCGCTTCAGTCGGAGATCCCGCCTCCGGCCCCCGAGCCCTGGGAGCCCGAAGACGAGGCCCCGGAGGCGATCCAGCCCTTGCGGTAGGCTTCGAGCAGGGCGAGGGCCGCCTCCGCGGGGAGGCCGAGGAAGGCCTCGTCGTAGCGGATGGGCGGGTTGTTCTCGCGCTCGATGACCAGGCGCCGCACCGGGTGGCGGCCTTCCAGGATGCTCCAGCCCCGTTGGGTGTCGATGGTCAGGCGCGGGATCTTTGGCCAGCTCGCTCGGAGGATCCCCTCGCGGGTGCGCATGAGCACCTCCGCAGGGGTCAGGACCATCGCCAAGCCCTTGCGCGGTGCGACCTGGCGGCGGGTCAGCAGCAGCCACCCGAGGGGCACGAGCAGACAGGCAGCCAGGCCTGCAGCCGGCAGCAGGCCGAGGCTCACGCCCTCGGGGAGGCGGCGCGACGCCTCGAAGAAGACGACGCCGAAGAGGAGAGCGGCGTAGGGGCCTCTGCGCAGCCAGCCCCACCCGTGGGGGAGGAGCGCGCAGCCGGGCGGGAGGAGGCCGCCCGTTGCGTCGTCGTACACCTTGCTGGCGAGGCGAGCGGGGCGCGGGAAGCTCGTGCGGCGCGGCGGGGGCGCGCCTCGCCAGCGCATCAGCCGTTCGGCCAGCACGCCGGGCGACTCGTCGAAGACCGGCGGGAGTCGGAGCACCGCCTTCCCCGCCCGGGGCTCGACGATCAAGTAGAGGTCGGCGTACCTTCGACCCTGTCGCCGTCCCCAGTCGCCGGGTTCGACCACATCGAGGAGCTCTCCTCGCGCGACGTGCTCGGTACCCGTCGGGGACTGCCAGCGCAACTCCTCCGCGCCGAGCGTCAGCCGATGGCGCGGCGCCTGGAACCACACCCGCAGCCGCCGGGCCAGCTCCAGCACCGCGAGCAGGCACCGGAGGCTGAGGGTGATCGCCACCAGGCGGAGCGCCATCGCCGGCGGGTCGACAGGAGAGACGACGCTCGCCTCTCGCCACAGAGCGGCGCCCCAAGACAGGCCCGCCCCGAGGAGGAGCAGCATCGCTCCGGCGCCGCGGCGGTCGAGCACCGGCGGCCGGTGCCCTGTCAGGATCTCCCCGTCGTTGGGTGCTTCCCTCACGGGCAGCCGCAGCGGGTGGAGGCGGCGCGGTATCGCTCGCAGCGCTCGCGGGCGGCGCGGCAGCGCAGGTCTGCGTCCCGGTCCGTCACCTCGGCGGCGATGGCGCAGATCGCGTCGGCCGCGGCGCAGCCTTCGGCGGCGGCGGCGCAGGGCTCGGGGCAGCTCCCTTCGAGGGCGGCCGTGCGCACCTGATCGAGGGTGGCTTCGTGGCGCTGAATGGCGTGGAAGTCGTCGTGGGTCGCCGGGCGGGGGGCGTTCGCGCCGCAAGCCACGAGCGCCGTCGTCCACAGCAGCCGCGAGAGTACGCCCATCGGCCGAGGGCTACCGGAACGCGCAGGCCAGAGCAAGGGGGCCCGGCGGCAGCATTGACCCTTCGGTGAGGACGGCGTAGTTGTGGTCCTCAGCGATGCCGCTCGTCAACCACGCTCGCCGGGAGCTGCACGTGAAGATCGTGTACTACGGCCCCGGTCTCGGCGGGAAGACCACCAACCTCGAGCACATCCATCGCCACAGCGCTCCGGAACGCCGGGGCAAGCTCATCTCGCTGATGGGCGAGTCGGAGCGCACGCTCTTTTTCGATCTCTTGCCCGTTGAGCTCGGTCAGCTCCGCGGCTACACGGTGCGGCTGCATCTGTGCACGGTGCCCGGCCAGATCGCCCGGGACGCGACGCGCCGGCTCGTGCTTCGCCACGCCGACGGGGTGGTCTTCGTGGTCGACAGTCAGCAAGGTCGCATGGAGGCCAATGTCCAGGCGATCCGCAATCTCGCCGACAACCTTCGGCGGCAGGGCGACGATCCCGATCGTATCCCCCTCGTGGTGCAGTACAACAAGCGCGACCTCCCGGGAGCCGTCGACGTGGACACGCTCCGAGAGGAGCTGGGCGTGCCCGACGACGTCCCGCAGGTCGAAGCCTCCGCGCTCGAGGGCTGGGGCGTCTTCGAGACCCTCAAGCACATCACCAAGGCCTGCCTCAAGCTCGTCGGCGATCCGGCGACCATGCCCGAGGGGCGATCGCCGAGCATTCTTCCAGGCCGGCGCGCGAGCATGTACCGCGCCGCAGAGGAGGAGGCCTCCGTCGAGGTGGTCGTACCCAAGGCGCCGCTCCTGCCGTCCTTCGACGACGATTGACGCCGATGAACCGAGAGGTTTCGAGTCCGCACCGGGAGGTCCGTCGGATCGCCCGCGAGGGAGAGGGCGTGCGGATGGTGCAGCGTCCGCTTGCGGCGGCGCACGGTGCCTTGGGCTGGGACTTCCCCGAAGCCGGACTCGAAGCGTCAGGGCGCTCCCTCGGCGTGTGGCGCAGGCGCGGTGACGGGGTGCGCGAGGACGTCGTGCTCGTCGAGGGGCCCACCGAGGGGGGGCAGATCGTCTCCCTCGACGAGCTGGCGTCGCAGTGGAGGACCGGGGCCGCGGTCTTCGCCCCCTGGGTGCCCTCGCTGCTCTTCCAGCGGCCGAGCTTTGGGGTCGACGCCTGGGAGGTGGCCCCGGCGATCCGGCTGCTGCCACTGCGAACGCCGACGCTCCCTCCGGCGACGCACACCAACGCCTTCTTGGTGGGCGACGGCCCTTGCGTGCTCGTCGAGCCGGCGCCGAGCGATGCATCCGAGCAGGCGGTCCTGCGTCGCTGGCTCGAAGGTGCCCGCGCCGAAGGTCTGGAGATCGTCGCCCTCGTGCCGACGCATCATCATCGCGACCACATCGGCGCTCTGGGGCTCGGCGAGGCCCTCGGTCTGCCGATCTGGGCCCACCGGGAGACGGCTTCGCGGATCGATGCGCCTGTGCAGCGCTGCCTCGACGCGGGCGACACCCTGGAGCTCGGATCGATCCGTCTCGAGGTGCTGCACACCCCCGGGCACGCTCCCGGTCACCTTTGCTTCTTCGAGCCCGGCTCCCGCACGGCCCTGGTGGGGGACATGGTCGCGGGGGTGGGCACGATCCTCGTCGAACCTGGCGACGGCGATATGAGGCGCTACCTCGACTCGCTCCGGGAGCTCCGGGGGCTTGGGGCGCGCAAGCTCCTGCCGGCCCATGGTGGCGTGATCGCCGACCCGCCCGCCTGCCTCGATCGCTACCTGGCGCACCGGGCGATGCGCGAGCAGAGGGTTCTCGGGGCCCTCACGAGCGCTGGCGCCACCCTCGACGAGCTGTTGCCGCACGTCTACGACGACGTGCCGAGGGCGCTCTGGCCCCTCGCGGCCGCCTCTCTCCGGGCGCACCTCGACAAGCTCGTGGCGGAGGGCCGGGCGCTCCTCGACGGGGCACGATGGCGCGCCCCGGATCGCTGAGGTTCTCGATGTTCTCAAGGGCGCGCGTGGCGTAGGCGGGGCGCGTCGACGGTCCGGACCCGGCCGCCTCGACGGAGGCGCACGCTGGCGGTCACGCCCGCGGGGCCACGCAAGAGCGCGCGGGCCTGGGACGCGGCGAGCACGGGCTCCCCGTCGATCGCGAGGAGGACGTCGGAGGGTCGCAGCCCCACGCCGCTCCCGTGCACCTGGGTGACGACGACTTCGTCGCCCCGACGTTCAACCTCGACGGGCACCCCGACGACGAAGCTCGGGACCCGCTCGTGGCTGGGTTCGGCGACGCGGGCGTTGGTCACCAGGCGCAGGCTTCGCTCCTCGCCGGCATCGACCCGCACGGGCGCGCTCCGGGCGCGGCCGGCGCTCGGGTGGCTGGCCTCCAGGACGTGGACCCCCGCGGGCAGCTCCAGTCGGAAGGTCCCATCGGCCGCCGAGCGGGCGGCGGTCCCGTCGTCGGCGGTGACGCGGGCGTCGGGGACAGGGTCGCCAAGGACGTCGACGACCTCGCCCACCAGCCGAGCGGCAGCCGCGAGGGGCCAGTCGGGAACGCGCGTCAGGGGCTGGCGCAGCTCGATGCTGCGGGTGGCTTCGAGCAGCCCCGGCCCGGAGGCGCGGAGCTGGTAACGGCCCAGGGGCAGGCGCTCCAGTACGTAGCTCCCGTCGACGCCGCTCGTCGTCACCCGTGCAGGCCCTTCGTCGGCCTCGGCGCGCAGCTCGACGCCGTCCAGCGGCTCCAGGGACCAGGCGTCGACGACGCGTCCGTGGAGGGCTCCGCCGCGCGGCAAGACGATACGAAGCTCGCTGCTCGGGTCGGCGACCTCGCCAAGGTCGCGCTGGACGAAGTCCGGGTGGCTGGCGGAGAGCTGGTAGGGGGGCGGCGGAAGCGCGGCGAAGACGAAGGTGCCGTCCGCCGCCGTCCGCCCACGCCGGACGAGCGGCGAGCGTGGATCCCGCGAGCGCAGCTCCACCTCCGCGTCGGCGACGGGGAAGCCCTCGGGATCGAAGACACGCACGGCGAGTTGGTGTAGCTCCGAAGGGACTCGCAGCTCGACCTCGAGGCGCTCCCCCGAACGGCCTTCGACTCGGAGGCGCGCTGGCGGGAGATCGGCGGGGCGGGCGGTGAGCACGGCGACGCCGACAACGCCCTCGAAGCGAAAGGTTCCGTCGTCTCCGGCGACGAGCGATCGCGGCCACGGCTCCAGTTCGCAACGCAGCTCGACGAGGATCGAAGCGAGCGGGAAACCGCGCTCGTCGACGACCCGGCCTTCGAGGCTCGCGCCGTCCGGCGTCGTCAGACGCAGCGCTCGCACCAGCTCACCCGGCGCCAGCCGCATCGCGCTCCGAGCCGGCGCCAGGCCGGGCGCTTCGACGTGGACTTCGCCCAGGCCCGGGGGGATCGATTCGAGGACGAAGCGACCGTCGGGGCCGGTGACGGTGCGCGCTCCCGACGCGACGAGGGTGGGCGCGGGTCCGGCGGAGGTCAGGGCGTCGAGGGGGATGGGCGGCACCGGGCCGGGGACCACGCCGAGCCCGTCACCGGTGGGCCGTGCCGCTGTCGCGGGCCCAAGCCAGAGCACCGTCGCGCCCGCCACCGGGCGGTCGCGCTCGTCGACGACCCGGCCCTCCACCGTGGCGCCGCGGGTCAGCACCAGGGCGAGGTCGCCGGGGACCACCGTTTCGGCGCTCGTGGCCAGGTGACCGGGCGCTCGGGCGGTGACCCACCAGGGGCCCGGGAGCAGGCCGTCGACGCGGAAGCGGCCCCGAGTATCGGTGGTGACGTCGAAGGAGAGCAGCGCCACTCCGTCCCGTCGCACCGACACCTGGGCACCGGCGATGGGCTCGCCTCGTTCGTCGGTGACCTGCCCGGTGAGGCGGTGGGCGGGGCGCAGCCGCAGGGTGACGAACGCCGCCTCGCCTTCGGCGATGGACAGCCCCTGCACCGGCGGCGCCGCTTCGTCCCCACTCCGCGCGTGGATCTCGTAGATGCCGGCCGGCACCTCGCCGAAGCGAAAGCGTCCGTGGGCGTCGGTGGTGGCCACGCGCGGAGGCCAGATGCCGCTGCCCACGAGGCGCACTTCGGCCCCGCTCGCGAGGCCAGAGCTTGCGAAGACCTGGCCGCTCACCCCTGCCGCAGGCTCGAGGATCAGGGTGAGCTCGTCGTCTCCCGGCAGGACGAGGCGGCGGGCCTCCGCTCGCCCCTCGGCGCGGGCCCGCAGCGTGAGGGGGGCGTCGGGGAGCGGGGTCAGCACGAAGCGTCCGTCGGCGCCGCTGACCGCTCGCCACAGGCCGCCGTTCGGGTCGCTCTCGTCCGAGTGGCTTGCGCCGCTGCTCGGGTCGCCGTCGTGTCGGGTGCCCTCGCGCTCACCGCCCGATGGGCCGTACCGAAGCTCGATGGTCGCGCCGGCGAGGGGCGCGCCATCGGGCCCCTGCACGAGGCCCCGGAGCGTCCGCCCGCGGCGAAGGACCACCCGAACGGTAGCCTCGGGACGCGGTGGCAGTGGGACGTTCAGCCGCATGTAGCCCGGCGCCCACGCGCCCAGCAGCTCTCCTTGCCGCGGGACGGTGGCTTCCCCGGCGGCGTCGGTTTGCGCCGCGTACCTTCCGTCGGGCCAGCGCAGCGTCGCCCCGGCGATGGGGGCGCCCTCCTCGGTCACGATCTGGATGCGCACGGCGGGGTCGGAGCCGGCGGCGTGGCGAAGGGGCGCTCCCGGCACCGTCAGGAGCGCCAAGGCGACGAGCCCCAGCAGCCCTCCCCAGGCCCCGGGCCGGTCGTGGTCCTGCTGCGTCGTGGGCTCCATGGCGGGTCTGGGTAGAGTCGTCAGCCGCGACGCCCCATGCTACTCGATTCCGTCCATGGCCCGCGTCCCGCCCGGCTGCGACCCCGACTCGATCGTGCTGACGTTCCCGGTCGCGCGCGAGCACGCCGGCCTTCGTCTGGACCGTTTCATCCAGTCGCGTATTCCCAGGCTCTCGCGGACCCGCGCCAACCGCATCGTCCGCGCATGCGCGTATCGGGCCGATGGGACCCGCCGGCGAGCCTCGGAGCGGGTGAAGGCCGGCGAGACGGTGCTGCTCGTCCGCCCGCCGATGAACGAGCCCGCCACCCCGCGCTCTTTCGGGGTGCTCTACGAAGACGACGACGTCCTCGCAGTCTACAAGCCGGCAGGCTTGCCCGTGCACCCAACGGCGACTTACCACCGCAACACCCTCTCGTACCTGCTCCGAGAGACCTACGGCGATCCAGCGCCGCAGTTCGCCCACCGCCTCGATCGCGAGACGAGCGGTGTGGTCGTCTGCGCCAAGCACGCCGCCGCCGAGGTGGCCCTCAAGAGGCGCTTCGAGCGTCGCGAGGTCGGCAAGCGCTACCTCGCGATCGTGCGTGGCTATCCGCCGGCGAAGGGCGTCATCGACCGACCCCTCGGGTCGGCGCTCAGCGGCCCGCACGTGTGCATGGCGGTGCGAGAGGACGGCGCCCCGGCGCGGACCCACTACGAGCGCGTCGACGTCCGAGACGGCGCTGCCCTCGTGCGCCTGAGGCCGGAGTCCGGTCGGCAGCACCAACTACGGGTCCACCTCGCCGCCATCGGTTACCCCATCGTCGGTGACAAGCTCTATGGACCGGACGCCGAGGCTCCCTTCGTCGAGCTCATCGAGGAGGGGCCGTCGGACGCGCTCCTGCGGCGCCTGGGGCACCCGCGGCACGCGCTCCACGCCGAGCGCCTCGAGATCCCCCACCCGCGCACGGGGGCGCCCCTCGTCCTGGAGGCCCCCTTTCCCTGGGACCTCGAGCGGCTCTGGGCGAACGCGGGGCGAGCGCTGCGAGGAGAGCCTGCTGTCGGCTGGGATGCGCTGCTGGAGCCGCGGTGGGGGGATCTCCCGGCGCGCGGGCACGGGCGGCACTGAGCGCTCGCCCGCGGGCTCATTTGCCGCTAGATCCCCACCGATGCTGCGTCTCGGGACGATCGTGTGGTTGCTCATGGTGGGCTGTGGGGGAGGACAGCCAGGCCCGACGGTGACTGGAGCGCCGTTGACAGCGGAGGAGGCGCTGCTCTTCGACGATGGGGCCGACTTCGTCGCCGACCCCGAAGCCTTGGAGGGGCAGTGGCGCCGTGACTGGTCGAGGGAGCTCGACCAGCGAGTACGCCGCAGCGACGTCATCGCCTACGTGACCGTCCAGACCGTTCGGACCGACACGGACCTCGACCGCCGGCAGACCTATCGCCTCTTCGTGGACGAGCGCCGCACGCTTCTGGGCACCTTCCCCGCCGATCTCGTGCTCCGGACGCGGGAAGGCGAGCGAGGCTACGGCACCGTGGAGGGCAGCGAGGGACGGCTGCTCGACCAGGACTTCGTACTCTTCCTCAAGTGGGAGTTGCCCGAGGGGGCGACGGAACCCGTGCCGCGGTGGCACCTCTCGCCGGGGGCCGACGATGTGAAGGCGCGGGTCGAATACCTCATCGAGCGTCGCCGGGACGTCCAGGTGCGGGAGCGAGGGCGGATCATCGTCCACGAGCACCGTCCCGAGTGAGCGTTGAGCAAGCTCTGAGCTCTGAGCGGCAGGTGCGGCGGTTGAAGCGGCGAGGGAAGCGAGCCACGGAGCTTCAGGGGCCCCCGGTGCCGTCCTCCGTCGGGTCGTCGAAGTCGGGTCGTGGCGGCGTGACCACGGTCTTGCCGGCGGTCAGTTCGCCCCACGTGATCTCCGGCGCGAACTCGGCGCTTGCCTGCCCCGAGCCCGCACGGGTGATCCTCGTCGGCCGCGGTGAGAAGCGCGCGTAAGGGGCGTCCGGTCCCATCGCGTCCGCCAGGAGGTTGCGGCCAAAGTCGTCGGGGACCCCCGTCGGCAGATCGAGAACGTAGTCCTCCAGCAAGCGCAGGTCGGCTTCGATCTCCGGGGCCCACAGCCGCTTCATGTAGCGGGCCAGGCGGCTGCGCCGATAGCTCGGCTCATGGCGCTTGAGGAAGCCCACCAACGCGTCGCGTAGCGCGAGAGCGCTCGGATAGCGCTCGCTTCGCTCCCGGGCCATCGAGCGCTCGATGATGCGGGCGAGCGCCGGTGGCAGATGCGGGTTGCGCTGCCGCGGGGGGACGGGGTTGGCTTCCCGGACCCTGAAGATGAGGTCGATCTCGTTGGCGGCCTGAAAGGGGGGGTGTCCGGTGCACAGCTCGTAGAGCACGCTGCCGGCGCTGAACACGTCGCTCCGTCGGTCGAGGCGGTGACCGAAGGCCTGCTCCGGCGACATGTACCGGACCTTTCCTTTGATGACGCCGGTCTTCGTTTCGATGCGGTTGCGCCGCGCCTTGGCGATGCCGAAGTCGCAGATCTTCACCGCCCCGTCATAGCCGAGCAGGACATTGGATGGACTGAAGTCGCGGTGCACCACGCCCAGGTCCGTCCCGTCCTCGTCGACCGCTACGTGCGCGTGGTGCAGCCCGTCCATGGCGCACGCCATGATGTAGGCGACGTCGGCGTAGCTCAGCCCGAACCGGGTCTTGTGGCCCTTCTGGACGGTCGTGCGCAGGTCCCGTCCGTCGACGTACTCCATGGCGATGAGGATGTGCCCCTGCAACTGCACGAGCTCGTAGACCTTGGCCACGTTCGGGTGGCGCAGTCGGCTGACGAGCCGGTACTCGTCCTCGAGCATGGCGACGAAGTTGGCGTCCTCGACGTAGTCGGGAAGGAGCTTCTTGATGGCGACGTCGTGGCGGTAGCCTTCTTCGTCGAAGGTGAAGCCCCGGAAGATCTCCGCCATCCCACCGTAGGCGATGCGGTTCGTGAGGTGGTAGCGCCCCAGCCGCGTGGTCCGTCTGGCCACCAGGAGGAGGGTGCCGCAGCAAGCGAGTCAGCGGCAAGGCTTCAGCGCATGCGCAGGTCGAGCCGAGGCTGCGCGCGGACATCCTCGGCCAGGGGAGAGGCCACTCGCCACGGCGTTCGACCGCCTCCCCGTCCTTCGACGCCCAGGAAGAGGACGCGGCCTTCCCGGCCTCGCACCAGCGGCGTCACGTCCAGGTAGAGCGGGCGTCCTTCGACGGCCCGCAGGCGCCGGCCACGGGTCGGTCGGCCGAGGCGGGCGGGCCGCAAGCGATGACGAACCCAGGCCCCGTCGAAGGGGGTCGAGCGGAACGCTCGGAGGGTCCGCTCGCCGGCGGCGGCCGAGCGAGGGGCGGGGGTCAGCCGCAGCACCGCGCTGACGACCTCGCCGTCCGGCAAATCGAAGGCGAGGTAGACGCGCCCCTCGGCCGCCCCGCCGAGGATCAGCTCGTCGAAGGGACGCCCCGGTTCGCCCGGCGCGTCCCGGCGGCTGCCTCCCCAGTCGCGAGGCCGGAGGCGCAGCGCGCGGGCGAAGCGTAGTCCCTCCCGTGGAGCGAGCGGCCGGCACGCCCCGTCCAGATCGCACACGGCCCCTTCGGCACACGCGCCGCAGGGTGGGCGCCCCGCGCAGCCGAGCGCCCCTAGGGTGAGCGCAAGCGCGATCAGGCGAGCCATGGGGCCTCGACTCGCGCCCGCACGATGGCGGCGTCCGCGGCGGTTCGGCCTACGCGCGGCGCCTCGGCCACGACGCGGACATCGCCGTCGGTCCCTCGCTCGAGGATCGCGCTGCGTCCCTCGAAGGGCTGCCCGAGGACCTCGCCGCACAGGTGCGCGGTGACCCCGTAACGCACCCCCTCCAGCCTCTGGAGCTCGCGCTGCAGCCCTTCGAGCGCCCACTGCTCGCGACGAAGGATGGGCTCGCCAGCTCGCCGATGCACCCAGTCGCCGTCCCAGGCCCAGGGGTTGGCCGCTGGCTGCGCCACGATGTGGGCACCACGCGGGCCGAGGCGGGCCCCGGCTCGCACCCAGTGGGGCTCGTCGTCGGTGTGGGGCACGGCGAAGCCGTCGTAGCAGATCAGCGTGGCGAGGCGCCCGACGGACGTCTCGACGACCGGGATGTCCTCGGGGCGGCCCGGCGTCAGCCCAAGCGTGTCTTCGAGGCCGGGCACCAGGTTGACCTTGCGGGTGCGCCCGAGCACCTCGCCCTGCGGGCCAAAGCTCAGGCTGAGGTTGTAGACGCGGCCGTCGTCGCCATCGGGCAGGAGCGCGCTGCCGGCGACGACCGTCGCCCCTGCGCGCGCCGCGGCCGCCGAGAAGGTCTCTTCGTAGAGCCCCCGGACGTCGGGTGCCACGGACCTCAGGGCCGCCACCGAGGGCTTGGGCCGGTCGCGAAGGGCGCGCAGGAAGGCCCTCGGGTTGCGGGCGAGGGCCACCCCCATCCCGAGGGTCGGGCTCCGCAGCCGCTGGCCGAGGGTGCCCATCGTCGCCAAGAACAGAAACGTTCCGACGTTCTCCGGAAACACGATTAGGGCTGGGACGTCCCCGGCGCTCACGGCGTGGCAGCGGTCCACCGCATCGAATACCGCCGCGCGGAAGGCGGCCGGGGAGGAGTACGTCTCGGCGCTCACCCAAGCCTGGACGGCGAAGAGGTCGATGCAGCGCACCGCTGGAGCATACTATCCTCCCTCGGGAGCGCGAGGCGCTCGGGAGACACCATGCGAACGAAACCGTACTTGTTGTGTTGGACTTTGCTGGCAGCGCTGATGGGCTGTGGCGAGAACGAGCCCGAGCCAGACCCAGTTCCGGCGCCCGAACCTTCGGAGGAAGCGGCCGAGCCCGAGGCCGCCCCGGAAGCTGCCCCGGGGGCCGACTCCGCTGGACCCCGTGCCGAGGCCGATTCCTACGTTCTGGAGGCCCGCCCCGAGGAGGGCGGCTACGAGGCCGGGAGCCTCGGTCAGTTCGCGATCCGCCTCAGCGGTCGGGGAGGCTGGCACCTGAACCAGGACTTCCCGTTCTCGGTGGAGCTCGAAGGGCCTGCGACGGTGACGTTCCCCAAGGCGACCCTGGAGAAGGGCGACGCGGCGGAATTCACCGACGACGCCGCGCGCGTGGACGTGCCTTTCACGCCCGCGGCCGCCGGTGAGCACGAGGTGCGTGCGCGGGTGTCGTTCGCCGTCTGCAGCCCCACGTCCTGTGTGCCCAAGACGGCCACGGTGGCCCTGAACCTGCGTGTCGACTGAGGTGCTGGACGTCCCCAGCGAGCTGGCGGCGGTGGGCGAGGCGGTCCAGGGCCGCTTCGAAGCCCAAAAGCGGGTGCTCTCCTTCGCGGAGTACCTGGGGGAAGTCGCGGCGCACCCGCGCCGGCACACCCGTGACGCCGCGCGTTACTTGCACGACGCCTTCGTGCACTTCGGTAGCTACGAAGTTGAACGCCCCTGGGGGAGGGCGAGACGCTGGGCGCTCTTCGATCTCCCCTTCGAGCCCAAGGACGGTACGCGCAGCGACCATCTGGTCGGCCACGAGGCACTCCAGAACGCCTTCTTCCGGACGCTCCAGGGCTTCCGGCGAGAGGGGCGCGCCAACCGCCTCGCGCTGCTCCACGGTCCCAATGGGAGCGCCAAGAGCACCTTTGCGGCGTGCCTCATGCGCGCCCTGGAGGCCTACTCCCAGACCGACGAAGGAGCGCTGTATCGCTTCTCGTGGATCTTTCCCCGCGGGGCCGACGGCAAGACCCTCGGCTTTACGACGGCCGAGGAGGGACCGGCGCCGGGGGACAGCTACGCGCACCTTCCCGAGGAGCGCATCGACGCCAAGCTCCCGAGCGAGCTGCGGGAGCACCCGCTTCAGCTCGTGCCCGTTCCCGAGCGTCGTCGCTTGCTCCGGCGCTTGCAGCAAGGCGGCGAGCTCGACGCGGCGCCGCCGGACTGGCTTTGGTCGGGCGAGCTCGGCCACAAGAACCGGATGATCTTCGAGGCGCTGCTCACCGCCTACCGCGGCGAGATGCGGCGGGTCCTCGCGCACGTCCAGGTCGAGCGCTTCTACATCTCGCGGCGCTATCGGCAGGGCGCCGTCACCATTGGGCCGCAGATGGCCGTGGACGCGCGGGAGCGCCAGATCACCGCCGATCGTTCCCTGGCCTCGTTGCCGGCGTCCCTGAGCGCCGTGACCCTCTTTGAGGCGTTCGGCGAGCTGGTGGATGCCGCCGGTGGCCTCGTCGAGTACTCGGACCTCCTCAAGCGCCCCCTCGACGCCTGGAAGTACTTGCTGCTGGCGATCGAGACCGGCGAAGTGATGCTCCCGATGAGCAACATGCCCATCAACAGCGTCCTGGTGGCAAGCTCGAACGAGCTCCATCTCAAGGCCTTCCAGGAGCACCCGGAGTACCAGAGCTTCCAGGGCCGGCTGGTCCTGTTGCGGGTGCCCTATCTGCGCGACTACCGACAGGAGCAGGGCATCTACGACGCGCAGATCGTGCCGCAGGTTCGCAAGCACGTAGCCCCTCACGTGACCTACGTGGCGGCGCTCTGGGCGATCCTCACGCGGCTGAGGCGAGCGCGAAGCGACCGTTACGCCGACCCGGAGCTCGGTCGCCTGGCGGCGTCCCTGACGCCCCTCGAGAAGGCGGATCTCTACGCGCTCGGGGCAGTGCCGCGGCGCTTCGATCGCGAGGAGGCCAAGACCCTCGCCCAGGGGATCGGGGCCATCTTCCGGGAGCCTTCGGGCACCCTCGACTACGAAGGGCTGATGGGAGCGTCGCCCCGGGAGATGCGCATGCTCTTGCTCGATGCCGCTGCCGACGGTTCCGAAGCCTGCTTGTCGCCGGTGAGCTTGCTCGACCGCCTCGAGCGCTTTTGTGAGCGCGACGACTACGAGTTCCTCCGGCTGAAAGCGGACCACGGTTTTCACGACGCGAGCGGGTTCGTCGACCAGGTCCGCGAGCGCTGGCTCGACATCGTCGACGACGAGCTGCGTGGCGCCACGGGGCTGGTCGAAGAGGCTCAGTACCTCACGCTCTTCGAGCGCTACGTCACGCACGTCAGCCACCTCATCAAGAAGGAGCGCGTCTACAACGAGGTGACGGGGACCTACGAGGACCCCGACGAGGCGCTGATGAGCCGCGTCGAGACGATGCTCGGCGCCAAGGATGCGCAGGGTTTTCGCGACGAGCTCATGAGCCGCGTGGCTGCCTGGGCCCTCGATCATCCGGACGCTGAGGTGGACTACCGAACGCTCTTCCCAGGGTACATTGAGCGTCTGGAAGAAGCTTATTTCGAAGAGCACCGCAAGCAGATCGCCGCGATCGCGCGCGCCGTGCTGCGCTCGTTGGACGACCCTGGGGAGGTCGAGCCCGAGCTCCTCGAAGCCGCGCGCGCCACCTTCGAACGCCTGCGCGAGCGCCACGGCTACGAGGCGGCGAGCATACGAGTCGCCCTCTCGGCGCTCCTGAGCGAGCGCTACTCCGACGACTGAGTGCACCGATCCAAGCGCTCCTCGGCGGGCTCCTTTCTTTTCCTCTGGGTCGTGGCCGTGCCTCGACGCCGCGCTCAGTCAGTCGAACAGGCCGGGCCAGGTCGGCAGCGGCGCGTCCGGAGGCGGCGTGAACCGCACCGCCTGGGGCCACGCGCACAACAGTCCCGCCAGGATCCCGGCGGGGCGGTGGTTGCCGCTGCTCTTGACTCCGCCGAAGGGCAGCCGGCCACTCGCCCCGGCGCTGGACTGGTTCCAGTGCAGCACGCCGACGCGGAGCTCGTCGGCGGCACGTTCGAAACGCTCCTCGGACGCCGTGAAGACCGCGCAGGAAAGACCGTAGTCGGTGTCGTTCGCCAGCGCGACGGCCTGGTCGAGGCCGTCGACGGGGTACACGGCGATGTCGGGGCCGAAGAGCTCGTCGTGGGTGTAGCCCTCGACCCGGATGTCCGGCGCCGGGGCGAGGTGCAACGAAGGGCGCACGTACCATCCCCGGTGGCCTGGCACCTCGTGGGCGCCGCCGGAGACCACCGCCTCGAAGCCGGC
Source organism: Polyangiaceae bacterium (assembly GCA_027009115.1). GTDB lineage: Bacteria > Myxococcota_A > Polyangia > Polyangiales > Houyiibacteriaceae > JALVDI01. Next base: position 22,440 of record JALVDI010000229.1, read on the forward strand.
GGCCCGGGCGCGTTCCTGTGCCGCGAGCAGCTCTCGCCGGGAGGCCTCGGTGATCAGCGGCCCCATGAACACGCCCTCGTCGAGGGGGTAGCCGACGGTGAGGCTTCGGGCCGCCGTGGCGAGGGCCTCCACGAGGGCTTCGGCGACGGGCGTGGCGACGAAGACCCGCGAGGTCGCCGTGCAGCGTTGTCCGGCGCTCGCGTAGGCGGCGAAAGCGATCTGGTTGGCGGCGCGGGCCAGGTCCGCGTCGTCGAGGACGATCGTGGCGTTCTTGCCGCCGAGCTCGAGGGCGATCAGCCGGCCGGGCCGGTGCGCGTTCGCCGCCAAGATCTTCTGGCCCACCGCGAGCGAGCCGGTGAACAGGATCCCGTCGACGTCGTCGTGGGACACGAGCGCCTCGGCGCTGGTAGCTCCGCCTTGCACCACGTTGACCACCCCCGGCGGGAAGCCTGCCTCGTCGAAGCAACGCGCCATCCAGACCGCCGCGTTGGGGGTCTTCTCGCTCGGTTTGAACACGACCGTGTTGCCGTGCAGGAGCGCCGGAACGATTTGGCCGTTGGGGAGGTGCGCTGGGAAGTTGAAGGGGCCGATCACCGCCATGACGCCGTGGGGGCGGAAGCGGATGGCGCCGGGCAGATCGTCGACCCGCCGGTCGCGGGTCCAGGCGGCCCCCTCGCCGAGCATCAGGTCGACCTTGCTGGCGAGCGCCGCTGCCTCGCCGCGGGCATCCCACAGAGGTTTGCCGACCTCCCGGGCGATGGTCTCGGCGATCGCCTCGCGATGGTGGCGGACGCGATCTTGATACTTGCGCAAGAGGGCGCGCCGCCCTCCTTCCCCGAGGCGGCGCCAGGCAGGGAAGGCGCGCCGGGCCGCCTCGATCGCCTCGTGGACGTGGTGGTGAACGACCACGTGGCGGCCGACGAGGTCGTTCTGGTCGGCGGGGCTGAGGATCCGGAGCTCGTCGTCGCCCGAAGAGGCGGTCGTGAAGCGGCCGTCGATGAAATCTCCGGGGCAATCAAGGGTAGGGCGGGCGGTCATGGTACCTCTCGGGTCGGGGGAAGAGGCGGATTGTTTTCCTGCGGCCGTGCGCTCGTGAGCCCTTCCTACGATCGGTTCGGGTCGGCTGGCGAGCGTTCAGGGCCTTCGACCGGTTCTCCGTTCACCTGGGGCCGCGGCATCTCGCTCAGGCGCGCCGCGCAGCGCCCCTCGTGGCAAAGGCAGCGTCCTCCGCAGTCGAGGGTGCCGAACTGGCAGTCCATGGTGCACATGGCGTCCTCGCAGCTCGGCGCGTTGGCTGCCGCGACACAGGCGGCGGCGTGGCAGCAAGCCGCAGGCACACAGTCGGCGTCGGTCTCGCAGGCGTCCTCCCCGACGACGAGGTTGTCGCCGCCCCCAGCTTCGTTGCGGTCGGTTTCCTCGGCCTGGTCGAGGTGAATCGTGCGCTCGTGGGGGGCCTCGCGGGTGGCGCAGGCCAGAGTGAGCACAAGTAGGGCGGTGAACACAGCGTAGGTCGATCGCATGACGTTCCTTGGGACGGGTCCGGGGGAGCGAGCTTCAGCCAGTAGGGCGCCTGGCGCAAGGGGGCCGTCCCGTGCCGTCCGGCGCTCAGCGCGGGTTGGGTGCTTCGCGCTCTCGTTGGGTGCTCGCGCCCGTTGCCCCTTGGCAGCCCGCCCCGTATCGACCGTGCTCGATCGCGCTCGAAAGGGCGCCCCTGCGCGGTGAAGGCGGGCGAGAAAACCTCGAGGCTTCCTGAGGCGCGATGCGCCGCCAGATCGCGCTCCCGGTCGCACGGAGAGAGGTGAAAGGGCGGTCAGCTCTTGAGCTGCCGGTACACGCCGACCACGACCCCGAGGATCCGCGTCGGGCGCCAGTCGGTCTTCGGGATGAGGATCGGTGCCATCGACGAGTTCTCGGGTTGCAGGCGGATGTGGTCGCGCTCGGGGAAGAAGCGCTTGCACGTCGCCTCGTCGCCGACGAGGGCCACCACGATGTCGCCTTTGCGCGCTTCGAGGCGCTGGCGGACGAAGACGTAGTCGCCGTCATGGATCCCCGCCTCGATCATCGACTCGCCCATGATGCGCAGGCCGAAGACATCCTTGCCGCCGCCCACGAGCATGCGATCGATGCGGATCCGGTCTTCGGGCTCTTCGAGCGCCTCGGCCAGCGCGCCGGCGGCCACCCGCCCCAGGATCGCGATCTCGACGGTGTCGTCGTCGGTGGCGTTCGCCTCCGGTCCGTCGAGGGGGCTGCCGTCTGGACGGCGCAGCAGCCGCAGGGTGCGCGATTTCATGTCCTCACGCGTCAGGAAGCCCTTGCGCTCCAGCGCCCGCAGGTGGTCGTTCACGCCGTTCGTGCTCTTGATGCCGAGGTGGTTGCCGATCTCGCGGAGGGTCGGGGGGTAGCCTCGAACGTGGATGCTCTCGGAGATGAACTCGAGCACGGCGCGCTGGCGGTCGGTGAGCTTCTGCATGGGATCCTGCGGGCAAAGAGGGGCGGGTCACTGAAACAGTGTCCAGTTCTAGGCCAGGCTACGTGCAGAATGTCTGGTGTCAAACTTTCAGTGTCAAAAAAGCAGCGTGGGTCGGAGTGTAAGCGCCGCCGTGGCTCGGCGTTGTCCCCACGAAGCGGCCTGCTGTCGGGAAACGGGGCCGCAAGGAGGACCCCATGCATCGCACGCTCGCCCTCGCCGCCTTGCTCGCTTCGTTCGCCTCGCCTGGCGCCGCGCAGCGAGCCCGGCGCCCCACTCGCTACCTCTTCCTCGATCCGCCTGCGGCCTCTGTCGAGGTTCGAGTGCGAGCGCCGGCCCCGGTGCTTCCCGTCGTGCCCGAGCCGGTGCTTCCTGTTGTGCCCGAGCCGGTGCTTCCTGTTGTGCCCGAACCTGCGCCCACGCCGCAGCCCAATCCCCCACGGTGGTTCGTCGGTGCCGGCACCGGGGCACTCATCCGTTTCGACGGAGCGGGTCGGGATGCCACTGCGAGCTATCGCCTGGACCTCGGGGTCGCGGTCGGAGGGGCCGAGTTTGGCCTCCACTTCGATCTCGCGCCGAGGTTCCAGAGGGGCGCGGAACCTGCGGCCCTTTACACGGCGGGCGCTGCTTTCGGCTACCGTGGGCTACCGGGCTCGCGCCTCCACCCAATCGTGGGCTTGGGCATGGAGAGCCTCTTTTTGAACCCGCAAGGAGCGGGCACCGCCCGAGCGTTCGCGTTCACCGCTCGGCTCGGCCTCGAGTTGGACGTGCCCAGTGCGTTCGGTGCCCTCGCCGTTGGCTTTGATCTCCGGGCCCACCAGCCGGTGGCTGGGGCGCCCAAGGCGCAGGCTACCTTCCTGGGCCTGGCTGCTCATCTGGCGCTCCGTTTTGACTGAGGAGTCCGACGAATCTCTCCTTGCGACGCTGAGGCCGTGCGTTATGGAGGGAGGCGGGAGGCCCCATGAGCGAGCAGAAACCCCGCATCGTCGTCGCCGTCGATTTCTCGCCGACGTCCGATCGCGCCCTCGAGGAGGCGGTGCGGCTGGCGCGGCGGCTCGGCGCCGAGCTTCACGCGGTGCATGCCTATGGGCTCGCGGTCGCGGCGCTCCCGGAGGGGGCCGTGATGACGGGGCCCGCAAAGGCTGCCGAGCTCGCCGCGGAGGCTCACGAGCGCCTCGCTGAGCGTGAGGCCCGCTACCCGGACGTCACCTGGGTGCGCCACGTCGTCGCCGGGGTGCCGGCCGAGGAGGTCGTGCGCATCGCCGAGGAGCTCGGCGCCGACTACATCGTCGTCGGTACCCACGGCCGGACCGGACTGTCCCATCTCTTGTTCGGCAGTGTCGCCGAGCAGATCGTGCGCCAAGCCACCGTCCCCGTCGTGACCGTTCGGGGTTCGAAGAAGGACTGAGATGACCATCACGTTTCGAGACGTCAAAGCCACCGACGGTTTGAAGGAGGCGATCGAAAAGAAGATCCAGCGTATCCGGACGCACTTCCGAGAGGTCGAGGACATCGACGTCGTCCTGCAGGCGCCGCACAAGCATCACCAGAAAGGCAATCTCTTCAGCTGCCACATCGAGGCGCACATTCCGCGCAAGCCGCCCTGCGTCGTCGGCCGAGACAGCGAGGACCACGCCCACGAGGACCCGTACGTCGCCATCCGGGACGCCTTCGCGGCCCTCGAAAGGCAGCTCGAGCACGTCACGGCTCCGCCGCGTCGCTGAAGGTTCCACCGCGTCGCTGAAGCACGGGAGGCTGCGGTCTCCTCAGGGCTCGGTGTCGTCGCTGCGTTCGTGGCGCCGGAGCGCTGCCGCCAGCGCCGAGAGGGGGTCGAACCCCAAGATGTCGCGAACGCTTTCGGCCTGGAGAACCCGGCCGCGCAACATTCGCGCGATGGGGAGGACGAGGCCTGCCACATCCAGACCGTCGAGCGCTCGGGCAGAGACCTGTCCCACGCCTCGGACGGCGTCGGCGCTGAGCGCGGCCGCGACGAAGCCTGGCATCGGGTTGACCACCACGTCGCGCACCGCGATCGCCTTCGCCCAGCGGCCGGGGGTCGACGACGACAGCAACGCACGGAAGGTCGCCGCCTCGGCGAAGATCCCGAGGTGGACCGGCGCGACCGCCCGGGCCACGGCGTCGACGAAGACCCTGTGATCGCGGCGCCAGTCGCCGCCGAGGGGGCCGGCCCAGCGTGAGAGGAGGTCCGGGCCCGCGACGAGATCGATGCCCTCCCGGCGCCGCCTGAGCGCCACGGCGGTCCACAGCTCCCCGTCCCAGAGCACGAGCAGCGCCGCCTTGTCCACGGGGAGGACGAGGTCCATCGCGCGCTGCACTGCCTGCGGCGAGGGGATGGGTACACTCGCCATCGGATTGGGCCAAAGGCGAACGAGGCCTGCGTCCGCGAGCTCGCGTCCGGCCCGCGCGACCGTCAGCGTCTGGGTGAGGTAGTCCTGCCCCGGCTGGTAGCGCAGCGCCACACGCTCGGCGAGCTCCTCCATGGCGCCCGCTCGGAGCACGAGGACCCGTCGCGCGCCGGCCTCCGCTGCGAGGGCTCGCAGGGGGGGCAGCTCCTGGCCCGTGTGCGCGTCCGTGCGCCCGTCGAGGCTGTGCAGTGCGGTCAGGACGAGGTCGTCTTCGTCCACGACCACGGTCAGTGTTCCGGCGGGGCGCTGCCGTGCGCGGACCACCCGGTCGCGCAGCCCAGGCATGAAGAGGGAGAGCAGGTTCTGCCATGACGTGACGTCGAAGCCCTCGAAGCGCAGATTGCCGGAGATCATCGGGGGGCCCTCGCGCGGGGCCGCCGCTTGCGGATGTCGAGCTTGAGAAGCCGCGTTTGCCGCGCCGCCATGGGCACCTGGAGGCGCTCCTCGCCCTCGAAGCGTTCTTCCGTGAGCACGTCCTCGGCGAGGGTTGGGCCGGGGAGGGTGATCTCGGCCGTCAGGGGTGACCCTGGGTTGAGCACGAAGAGCGCCACGTCTTCGTCGCCGCGGCGGTGCACGCTCGTGTCGACCGGAGGCAGCGCCGCGTAGGGGCGCTCCAAGTCGAACCGATCGACCCAGTCGTGCACGAGCGCGTGGGCCATCTCGTGGGTGACACGAGTCGGAGGCGCGCCGCCCGGGCGATCGAAGACCCGCGGCCGAAGCGTCTCGTCGAGGCTCGGCAGGTGTGGCCCGTAGACGACGTGGACCCGCTCGGCGAGCTCGAGCAGGCGCTCCCAGCGCTCGGCGGAGGCCAGCTCGAAGGCCGGCGCGAACACCACGCGGCGAGAGGCCAGGCGCGCGGCCGGGGCTTCCGAGTCGACGTAGACATAGGGCACGTTGGCCGCCGTCAGCGCCTCGGCCATGCGCTCGAGCAGCTCCCACCAGGCGAGCTGGATGGGCTCGTCGAAACCCAGCCGGTCGGATCGGCAGGCGTCGATGGGCGTGCCCCCGAGGGCCTCGAGGGTGGCCGGGCTCATCGCGCCCAGCAGGTGGCAAGCGCGGGCCAGGCGTGCGTACTCGCGAGGCCACACGAGCGCGACTTCGGCCCTTCGCTCGAGCTCGTGGAAGCGCATCTGTTCGAGGGCGTGCAGGAGGCGACGCCAGTCCGAGGCCTCGTTCCGAGGGCGACCGTCGGCGTCGATCGGCGCGCCGTACCAGCGGTCGCGGTCGACAGCCATGTAGAGGTTGAAGCCGCGCACCCCGTAGGCGAGCGCGGTGAGGGCCGTCGTCAGGCTGTCGTGATGTGACAGAGGCGTGAACCACGGCGGGGCCCCGACCCCGAGCTCGGGCGCGTAAGGGGTGGCGCAGGTGCCGGCAAGATAGAGCGTGCGACGCTTGACGGTCTGCATCTCGTGCGCCGGGTGGTAGTAGTCCAACCCGACGAGGTCCACCTCCCTCGCGAGGCTCGGGACGCTCACCGGAAGTCCCCCGTCGCCGAGGCTGACGTTGTGGACCGTCGGCGCGCGCAGCCCGGCGTGCTCCATGCGCTTGCGGATGCGGCCGATCGCTCCGCTCAGCAGTGCCTCGTGGAACGCTGCCCAGTCGAGCTGGCGGGCCAGCGCGCCGGGCCCTTCGGATCCGTCGAAGACCGTTGGCGCACTCACCTCGGCCCACCCCGTGTACTCGGCTCCGTGGGCGCGGGCGACGCTTTCCAGGTCCCCGTAGCGCTCGGCGAGGAAGCTATGCCACAGCCCCAGGGCGTCGTCGTGGTAGTCTTGGCAGAACGGGCCGTTGCGGAAGAAGAAGCCGCCCTCGTTGTCGACTTGGAGCAGCACCACCGGCCCATCGGGCCAGATGCGCGGCCCGACGACTCGACCAACGGCCTTCATCCAGCCGCCGACCTCTTCGAGGTAGGCCTCGCTCGCGTACGAGGGTACCGGGAACATGCGTGGCGGAAAGTAAAGGAGCACGGGGTTTCCCCGCGGGCTCTTCGCCTGGCATTCCGGGTCCTCGAGCACCCTCGGGGGGATCCCAAAGTGGGTCAGCTCCGCGTTGATGTGCGGGCCCGGTCGCAGGAAGACGCGCAGGCCGAGCTCTTCGGCGAGATCCAAAAAGGCCCCGAGATCCTTGCGGCGGTCGCGCTCGCCGAAGTCGAACTCGCCTGGAGCCACCTCGTGGACGCTCCAGGGCACGTAGCTTTCGACCATCGGAAGATGGAGCGAGCGGATCTGTTCGAGGGCTGGGCGCCAGCTCTCGACCGGGAGCCGCCAGTAGTGCACCGCGCCGCTACGGAGGGGCACGTGCTCGTCGTCGAGCTGCACGGTGGCGCCGTCCAGTCGTGGAGCGCGGCGCCGGCGGGCCGAGGGAGGCTTGCTCACGTCAGAGCTTGCCGAGGACCTTGGCCAGGGCTTGGTCGGTGCCCGAATAGCTCTGGGCGCCGTCCAGGGTGGTGATGGCGTCCCAGCGCTCCGCCACGTCCTCGATCGAGAAGGCCGCGTCGAACACCGTCCCGGGGCCCTCGAGCGTTTCGATGCGCGAGACGTACCCGCCGCCCGCCGAGAGCACTTGCCCCGATACGGGACAGCGCTCACTGGCGAGGTACGCCACCACCGGTGACACCCGCTCCGGCTCGAGCTTGGCGAGGATGGCCTCGGGTAGGAGCGCTTCGGTCATGCGGCTGCGGGCGATCGGCGCGATGGCGTTGACCTTGATGTTCTTCTTGGCGCCTTCGATCGCGAGGACCTTCGTGAGCCCGACGATGCCCATCTTCGCGGCACCGTAGTTCGCCTGCCCGAAGTTGCCGAAGAGCCCGGCAACGCTGGTCGTGTTCACGATGCGCCCGTAGCCCTGCTCCCGCAGGTGGGGCCACGCGGCGTGGCTGACATGCATCGTGCCGGCGAGGTGGACGGCGAGGACTGCGTCCCACTGCTCCAGGGTCATCTTGTGGAAGCTCGCGTCGCGGAGGATGCCGGCGTTGTTGACGACGATGTCCACGCGTCCGAAAGCCTCGAGAGCCGCCCTCACGATCGCCGCGCCGCCCTCGGCGCTCGCGACGGAGTCGTAGCTTGCGACCGCCTCGCCGCCGGCGGCGCGGATCTCGTCGACGACCGCGTCCGCTGCCGAGTGGCTCCCGCCGCTCCCGTCGACGGAGCCCCCCAGGTCGTTGACGACGACCTTGGCGCCGCGGCCGGCGAGGAGCAGCGCATGGCTGCGGCCGAGGCCACCTCCGGCGCCGGTCACGATGGCTACGCGGTCTTGGAATGTGATGTCGGCCATGGCTTTCCCTCGTGAGGTGGGTGGCGAGGGTAGGCCCGCGCTGCTTTTCGTTCAACACGCAAGGCGCCTCCTCGGGGCAGCCGCACGGGGAGCGCGCGCTCCGCCCTTTGGGGGCGTCCCGACCGGCGGGCCGTCCGCGGAGCCTCGCGGCGCTGGCCTGGATCCGAGTCGGTCCTCAGCTCTCGGGGCCGTAGAAGACGACGTCTTCGACGATGTCCTGGAGCTGCACCCGCCCGCGGTGATGGAGTGCGCGCACGTAGAGCTGCAGGAGTTGGCCCATGACGAACATCTGCCCGTCTCGTGGCGTGACTTTGAAGTGGCGCGGGGCTGGGTTCTCCACGGAGGCGACGGATCGCCGGCTCGCGATCGCCTCCCGGAAGGCTCCGTCTTGGCTTGGATCGAAGCTCTCGCGCATCTCCAGCTCGAAGGTCCCCAGCACCCCCGTGCCGCGGAGCGTGATGCGGGCTTCGGGCACCACGGCCTGAATCTTGGCGTTGAGCTCGCTCAGGCGCACCTGCTGACCCGGCCTGACGCGAAAGTTGAGCTCGTTGCCGCGGCAGTGGAGCACTTCGATGCTGTCCAGGGAGGCGAAGCCCTCGCACACCGCGTGCTGCTGTTCTGGGGTCGCCGACCACTGCCACGCGAAGCGCATGCTCGGTGCGTCGCTGCGGTAGCCCTGGCGAACGCCTTGCGCGGCGCCGGCCACGGCGAAGGACAAGCATCCGAGAAGCGCCGCCGTCGTCGTCACCGTTATCTTCCTCGTGGGGCTCATGGCAGTTCCTCCTTTTCGTTTGCGTAGCGAAGCATGCCTCGCCGCCTCCGGAGAGGTCGAGGCGCCGTGTGCCGGTGTACGGTCGCCGCGTCGGAGGACTTGAGCAACCGCGTGAAGCGCTCGCCAAGTGCACCGTCGTGCCGTCAGCGAAAGAGCCGCGCCAGGGCGATCCCCGCGAGACCCGCGAGCAGGCAGGCGCCGACCGTCGCGACGAGGTAGGCGCCCGCCCTCAGCGGCGCTTCTCCCAGCAGCTTGACGAGCTCGAGGTTGAAGCTGCTGTAGGTCGTGAAGCCCCCCATCACGCCGGTGCCCAGCACCAGGCGTGCGTCGACCTGGGCGATCGCGCGGCCTTCGCCCCAGACGAAGACGACCCCGAGCAAGAAGGAGCCGAGCACGTTCGCCACGAACGTTCCGCCGGGGAACCACGCGTCTCCGCACAGGCGCTGACCGAGGAGGGCGAGGGCGTAGCGCATCGCGGTGCCGACCGCGCCGCCGAGGGGCACGAGGATCCAGGCCATCAGTCGCGGTCGCGTCGCTGGTTGAGAAGGAAGACCAAGGTGGAGTGGGCCGCAGCATAACCGACACCGGCGGCCAGGAGTGCCCCGCCGACCCACTTCTCCCCGACGGCCAGCAGGATGCTTCCCCCGAGGATCGTCGCGGCGACCACGAGCCCGCTGAAGACCCGGCGACCGAGCCGATCGGCGCCCTCGAAGAGGCTGGGCTCCCGCACCTGGACGCGGAACGCGCCGGCCCGGAGGTCTTCGAGGATCTCCTGGATCTGCAGCGGCATCTCTTGAGCCGCATTGCTCAGCCGCATGAGCCCACGGAGGAACTCCTGGGTGATGCGCTCGGGCGAATACCGCTGCTGGATCAGCCGCAGGAAGTACGGCTTGACCTCCTCGAAGATATCGAGCTCCGGGTAGATCTCGCGGCCCACGCCCTCGACGGTCATCAGGGCCTTGCCCATCATCAAGAACCCCGCGGGGATCTCGATCGAATAGCGGCGCGCTCCGTCGACGAGATCTTTGAGGAGCATTCCGAGATCGATTTCGCCGAGCTTCTTGCCGAGGTACTTCTGCGCCAGCAGCGTCACCTCGGCCTCGAAGGCCTGGCGATCGACCTTCTTCGTCGCGCGCCCGATGGCCCAGAGGGCGTCGGCGATGCCGCGATAGTCCTCGCGCACCGCTGCGACCATGAGGTCGATCGTGCGGTCGCGGAGCTGCGGGGTCAGGTGACCGACGAGCCCGAGGTCCAGCATCGCGACGACGGGACGGGCGGGCGTCCCCATGATGAACACGTTTCCCGGGTGCGGATCGGCGTGGAAGAAGCCGTCTTCGAAAATTTGCTGGATGATGATGTCGATGGCGGTCTTGGCGATCGCTTCGCCGCTGAAGCCCGCCGCGATGGCGTCGTGGACCTTCATGCCATCGAGGAACTCCAAGGTCAGCACGCGACGGCTGCTCGCTTCGCGGTAGACCTTCGGGAACTTCACGTAGGGCTTGCGCTCGAAGTTGCGCGCGAAGCGTTCGGCGTTGTCCGCTTCGAGCACGAAGTCGAGCTCGGCGCTCACGGCGCGGTCGAACTCGTTGACCATCTTGACCGGCTGGTAGAGCTTGGCTTCCGGTATCGAGCGCTCGATGGCGTGGGCGAGCCAGTAGAGCAGATCGATGTCCAGCTCCATGGTCTTGCGCACGTGAGGCCGCTGGACCTTGACGACGACGTCTTCGATGCCCGTGTCGGTCTTGAGCTTTGCCCGGTGGACTTGGCCGATGGACGCCGAGGCCAAAGGTTGCTCGTCGAAGCTCTCGAAGATCGTGTCGACGGACGCGCCGAGCTCGCTCTCGATGAGCGGCCGGATCGACTCGATGGGTTCGGGGGGGACCGCGTCCTGTAGCTTCTTGAGATCCTGCACGACCTCTGCGGGGAAGAGGTCCGGGCGCGTCGAGGCGATCTGCCCAAGCTTGACGAAGCTCGGTCCGAGCTCCTGGAGCACCTCGCACACCCGCTCACCCAGGCGCTTGGGATCCGCGCGGGCCTTCCGGCGGCCCGGGACGAGCGCGCTCAGCCCGGTCCGCTGAACGACCTCCCCGAACCCGTGGCGCACGAGGACCGCGACGATCTGGCGGAGCCGGTCGAGGTCCTTGACCGTGTTGAGGAGGTTGGGCCCGGCCATCGGCGGGAGCATAGCCCGGACCCGGGCGCCGACGAGGTTCTCTC